>CAIQSY010000208.1 GCA_903874585.1 uncultured Chlorobiaceae bacterium
ACGCTCTACATTCTTGATGAGCCAACCACAGGGCTGCACTTTCAGGACATACAGCATCTGCTGGAAGTACTGCGGAAACTCGTTGATAAAGGCAACAGCGTCATTATCATTGAGCACAATCTCGATATTATTAAAAACAGCGACTGGATTATCGACATTGGACGGGAGGGCGGCCACGAGGGAGGGATGGTTATTGCAGAAGGAACGCCAGCAGAGGTAGCACAGATGGAGCACTCCTATACCGGAAAGTTTTTGAAGGCTGAGATGAATTTGATGTAATAATTGGCCTTACCTCTTCTGATTCGCTGGAAAAAAATACCCGAACAACCGTATAAAAGGTGGTTCGGGCGAACAACGTTGCACAATCAACGGACTTCCTCAGGCTGATGCACCATCAATCGCAGGTGGAACTGGTTCATTCTTTTTCAGAATACCATCTTCAACCATCTTGTTCACTGCCTGCGACAACTGATCATGCGTGCGAAGCAGCGCCTGCATGGACATTGCTACAGCCGCCACAGGACGGAGATTAGCTTTCTCTTTTTCAACCTGGGTGATATTAACCAGATCGAAACGAATAATGCCATCAATCAGTGTAATGTTTGCAATGCCATCAGTGTAAATCGTTTGCATACGACCATCTCCCTTTCAATAAAGTTATGTTTGATTTTTGTTTAGAACCGCATATCGCTGCGAAATATCAATGTATAACAACCTCACCATTCTTTAAAAAAAATTTGACGGTTTTCTGCGCTTCAACAATTAAAAATTGCAGGGGAATCGTGTTGTGTTATTAATGAGGGAGAATCAACCGATCAAAAGCTGTTCGATGGAGCAAAGCGAAACGGAAAAATGATAGAAAAACAAAAAAGCACAGCGGAAACTGTGCTTTACAATATCGATAGAGTGTGGGCGATAGAAGATTCGAACTTCTGACCTCTACAGTGTCAATGTAGCGCTCTAACCAACTGAGCTAATCGCCCCCCTTTTAATGCTCACGATCAATATGGTTTTGAATATAGCCTTTCGATCTTAAAACACAAAACCCAAAAATTACAGGCTATTTTTTACGCCCTTTTCATCTTACAACTCTCACTCGATCCATATTCCGGTTCAGCGTTATTCTCTATTGTCTCCGCTGTAATCCGACACTTGTGAGTATTTTTCATCGAGGGAATCTCGAACATAATATCAATCATCACACTCTCAAGCACTGAACGAAGTGCACGGGCGCCGGTTCCACGTTCAACAGCAATTTTTACCACTTTGTCGAGCGCCTCATCAGTAAACTCCAGCTCTACACCATCCATCTCAAAGAGCTTTTTATACTGCTTGGTGATAGCATTTTTCGGTTCAACCAGAATATTGCGTAAAGCCTCTTCATCAAGCATTTCAAGCGTCGAAAGAACCGGCAAACGACCAACAAATTCAGGAATCAGCCCATACTCGTGTAAATCATCCTGGCTCACCAGCTTCAGCAGTGCAGGGTCATACCCTACATGTTTATTTTTAACCTTGGCACCAAAACCCATTGATGATTTTGAAATTCGTCGTGCAATAAGCTTATCCAGCCCCTCAAATGCTCCGCCGCAAATAAAAAGAATATTCTTTGTGTTAACGTTAATCAGTGCCTGTTCGGGATGTTTGCGCCCGCCTTTTGGTGGCACACCAACCACCGCACCCTCAAGAATTTTCAACAGAGCCTGCTGAACACCCTCACCTGACACATCACGAGTGATGGAGACATTGGCCGATTTACGAGCAATTTTATCGATCTCATCAACGTAAATAATGCCACGCTCGGCACGTTCGAGATTAAAATCAGAAGCATGAAGCAAACGCGCAAGAATGGTCTCAACATCATCACCAACATAGCCAGCTTCCGTGAGCGATGTTGCATCAACAATGGAAAACGGAACTTCAAGCAAATTAGCAAGCGTTTGGGCAAGCAGAGTTTTTCCGGTTCCTGTTGGACCAATGAGTAGAATATTACTTTTTTCAATCACCACATCATCATGTTCCGGATTAACAACTTGAGCGTCTATCCTTTTATAGTGATTGTAAACAGCTACGGCAAGTGACTTTTTAGCACGCTCTTGACCCACCACATATTGATCGAGAGCACTCATAATCGCTTTAGGATTGGCCAGACGAGGCTGAAATGGCTCTACAGTAACCCGCTTCTCGTGATGAGAATCACCCAACTCTTTGTGTAAAATTTCATGGGATGTTTGTACACACCGATCACAGATGTAAGCATCTGGACCTGCAATCATGCTGTTGACCTCTTGAGAACTTCTTCCACAAAAAGAGCAGTACACCTGATCAGTTGTACCACTCCCACTTTTTGATCTTCCTTTTATCGCCATGAAAAAAACACTCGTTCTATAACAAATTAATGAAAGTCGCGATCCTGCTATCGCAATTAAAATCCCATCTTTGCAAGACTCTCCAGTACATGCTGAATCGTCATGCTGAGTTTGGGATAATCGGTCTCAAAATGGTTGAGTGCGCCATTCATGCGCACCATAAGGGAAGCATCTTCGTGGAGCGTTCCTTTCTTTCCATCCATAAGCCTCTCCATATCAGCTCGAAGAGTCGTTAAAACACTCTGCGTCGTCTCATCAACCGAATCGACATGTTCTAACTCAACATGCAGAGTATCAAGCAGTTCCTTGAGTTTTTGCTTTTCCATATCTCTCCCGCGTTAAACAACTATTTATGGAAGATGAGTTTCGCCCATCAAAAATCTATCACATTCACGAGCAGCCGCTCTGCCTTCATGAATTGCCCACACCACAAGACTTTGACCACGCCGAGCATCACCGGCTGCAAAAATATGCTCACGGTTGGTGAGATAATTTTTATCGTTAGCACGAATATTTGAACGTTCATCTTGAGCAATCTGAAGCTGCTGCAAAAGATGCTCCTCCGGACCAACAAAGCCCATCGCAAGCAGCACCAGATCAGCAGGAATCATCTCTTCAGTACCTGCAACTGGTTGGGGCACAAACCGACCATGAACCTTTATCCACTCTACTGCCGAAACTTCTACAGCACTCAACACGCCTTGCTCATTAGCAATGAACTTGCACGCTGTCATGGAATATCGTCTTGGATCTTCGCCCTGAACCGCTGCCGCTTCTTCCTGTCCATAATCGACTTTAAAGACCTTTGGCCACTCTGGCCATGGATTATCTGACTGGCGATCAACGGGAGGCTTCGGCATAATCTCAAGCTGGAGCACACTCTTGCACCCTTGACGTAACGATGTCGCCACACAATCAGTTCCGGTATCGCCACCACCAATCACCACCACATGCTTCCCTTTGGCTGAAAGTGCCGGTTCAGTGCTGTCGAGCACCGCTTTCGTGCTGGAACGAAGGAACTCCATCGCAAAATGAACACCTGAAATATCGCGATCCTCTATGGGTAAATCGCGAGGTTTTGTTGCGCCAGTGCAGAGCACAACAGCATCAAACTCTTCGAGAAGTTTATCAGCAGGATAATCAACACCAACATCGGTGCTCTCCATAAAAGCGATACCCTCTTGCCGCATCAACGAAATGCGGCGCTCAACAACAAGTTGTTTGTCGAGCTTCATATTGGGAATACCATACATCAGCAAACCACCGAGACGATTATCACGCTCAAACACGGTGACACTGTGCCCTGCCTTGTTCAACTGATCAGCGCAGGCAAGACCCGATGGTCCTGACCCCACAACAGCAACACGTTTACCAGTTCTATGAAGAATCTGTTTCGGTGCAACCCAGTCGTCAGTAAACGCACGCTCAATAATCGAATACTCAATATTTTTGATGGTAACCGGTGGCTCAATAATACCAAGCACGCATGAACCTTCACACGGCGCCGGACATACCCGACCAGTGAATTCCGGGAAATTATTAGTTTTCGCTAACCGCTCGTAAGCATCCTGCCAGAAGCCGTTATAAACCAGATCATTCCATTCCGGTACCAGATTATGAATCGGGCAACCCATTGTCATACCGCTGAGCATCATGCCTGTATGGCAGTAAGGCGTACCGCAATCCATACAACGGGCACCCTGCTGCTGTAACTCCTCGGCAGACATCTTTTTATGAAACTCTTGCCAATCCTTTATTCTTTCCAAAGGCAGCCTGTCATCAGGCAATGCCCGCTGGAACTCCATAAAACCTTTAACTTTTCCCATATCAACGAGTTAATCTTGTTGGCATTAGTTCCCTGAAACGCGTGCCGGATCGTGAATGTTTTTATAAAATGCTGCCATAACAGCCTCATCACCACTCAATCCTGCCGCCTCAACCTCTTTCATCGCCTCAAGAGCACGACGGTAATCGTGAGGCATGACTTTAACAAAACGAGCACGAAGTGTGCTTTGATCGGCAAGAATCGCCTTGCCAAGCTCACTGCCGGTATAACGAATATGGCGCTCAATCATTAACTGCAACTCTGCCATTTCAAGGGGATCATCAATAGCCGATAACGCCACCATCTCATGGTTGCAATTGGCTGGTAACGAGTCGTCGGCATCGTAAACATACGCCACACCGCCCGACATACCAGCAGCAAAGTTTCTACCTGTTTTGCCAAGAATAATCACCATTCCGCCTGTCATATATTCGCAACCGTGATCACCAATTGCCTCAACAACGGCATGCACTCCGCTGTTGCGAACGCAGAACCGCTCACCAGCCATTCCACGAATAAATGCCTCACCAGAGGTTGCTCCGTAAAAACCGACGTTGCCAATAATGATATTCTCCTCCGGTACAAAAGAGGCGTCTTGGGATGGATAAACGATAATGCGTCCACCAGATAAGCCCTTACCGACATAATCGTTAGCATCACCTTCAAGCTCCAGCGTCATACCATTCGGGATGAATGCGCCAAAACTTTGTCCTGCTGAACCGGTAAACTTCAGATGAATAGTATCATCAGGCAATCCTTGTGCGCCGTATGCTTTTGTCACTTCATAGCCAACAATGGTACCGACAACCCTGTTGGTGTTTCTAATCGGAAGTGTCGCACAAACGTTTTCTTGCCGACGAATAGCCGGCTCACACAGAGCGAGTAAAGCTGTACGGTCAAGACTGTTATCAAGCCCATGCTCCTGGGTCATGGTGCAGTAACGCTTTTCATGCTCACCAACCTCTGCTTGATAGAGAATCTTTGAAAGGTCAATCCCATGTGCTTTCCAGTGATTAACCGATTTTTTCATATTGAGAAGATCAGTGCGCCCGACAAGCTCATTGATGGTACGAACTCCAAGACGAGCCATATACTCGCGCACGCCTTCGGCAAGAAAGCGCATAAAATTCTCCACATGCTCGGGTCTGCCTTTGAAATTCTTGCGAAGTTCAGGGTTCTGAGTAGCAACACCAACAGGGCAAGAGTCATCCTGGCAGCAACGCATCATAATACAGCCCATCACCACAAGAGTCGTGGTTGCAAAACCAAACTCTTCGGCGCCAAGCATTGCTGCAATAACAATATCACGAGCGGTTTTCAACTGACCATCCGTCTCAACAACAATACGGCTGCGGAGATTATTGAGCAACAACGTTTGATGTGCCTCAGCGAGACCAAGCTCCCACGGCATACCAGCGTGCATAATACTCGATACTGGTGAAGCACCAGTTCCACCATCATGACCACTAATCAACACCACATCTGCATGTGCTTTAGCAACACCAGCCGCAATGGTACCAACACCAACGGAAGAAACCAGCTTTACATTGATACGCGCTTCAGGATTAGCATTTTTCAAGTCGTGGATAAGCTGTGCCAAATCCTCAATCGAATAAATATCGTGATGCGGTGGAGGAGAAATCAGCCCTACGCCCGGCGTTGAATGACGAACCTTGGCAACCCATGGATAGACTTTGGAACCCGGCAGCTGCCCGCCTTCACCCGGCTTTGCCCCCTGCGCCATCTTAATCTGCAGCTCATTGGCATTAGCAAGATATTCGCTGGTCACACCAAAACGTCCGGAAGCAACCTGCTTGATTGCCGACATTCTTGAATCACCATTAGCATCTTTTTTAAAACGTGCAGGATCTTCGCCACCCTCACCTGTATTGCTGCGTCCGCCAAGCCGGTTCATCGCAATAGCAAGGGTTTCATGCGCCTCCTGACTGATAGAGCCATAGGACATCGCGCCAGTTTTAAAGCGCTTCAAAATAGCGTTGACCGACTCAACCTCATCGAGCGGTACCGGCTGATCGTTGAACTTGATATCCATCAAACCACGTATAGTGCAGAGATTCTCACTCTGATCGTCAATCAGATGCTCATATTTTTTAAACAACTCATAATTTGAGGTCCGGCACGAGTGCTGCAAAAGATGAATTGCTTCAGGGCTGAAGAGATGGAATTCACCACTATGGCGCCATTTTCTTTCACCACCAGCCTCAAGCCCGCGATCAACTTTATTACCTGTACGCGGAAAGACCGATTCATGGCGTCTGTGAACCTCTTCAGCCACCACATCAAGCCCAATCCCCTCAATCCTTGTTGGCGTGCGGGTAAAATAGGCATCAACAAGTTGAGTATTCAAACCAACTGCCTCAAAAATCTGGGAACCACGATAGCTTTGAATGGTTGAAATGCCCATTTTAGCCATGGTTTTCACCACACCTTTAATACCAGCTTTAACATAATTTTTCACCGCAACCTTCTCATCGAACTTGATGCGGCCAATCGAAACCAATGAGTGGATAGTTTCAAATGCCAGATAAGGATTCACCGCACCAGCACCATAACTGATCAACATGGCAAAATGGTGCACAGTTCTTGGTTCTGCCGATTCAAGCACAACGCCAACTTTGGTTCTGAGGCCTGCATTAATCAGGAAATTATGCAGCCCAGACACAGCAAGAAGAGCTGGAATTGGCGCACGATCACGCTCAAGTTCACCTTTATCAGAGATAATAATAATATTAACACCTGTGTTAATCTCCTGCTCTGCATGACGATACAGGTTGTGCATTGCCGACTCAATACCTTTTCCGCCGTCGGCTACCGCATAAAATATCGGTAACGTCACAGCTCTAAACCCGGGTTTATCAATACCACGAATTTTCTCAAGTGCTGAATTTGTCAAAATCGGATGAGGCAAGCGAATACGACGGCAATTGACCTCTGTTGGTTCAAGCAAATTACCCTCAGTACCAAGCATCACCGACGTCGAGGTAATTAACTCCTCACGAAGTGAGTCAATTGGCGGGTTGGTGACCTGCGCAAAAAGCTGCTTGAAATAATCATAAAGCATTTTCGGCTTATTGGAGAGCACAGCAAGTGGCGTATCGTTCCCCATCGATCCAATAAGCTCGACACCTTTTTCTGCCATAACTTTGATCTGCAGACCAATGTCTTCTTGCGTATAACCAAACACTTTCTGTCGCGCCGTAAGACTATACTTATCCTCATCAGGATTTTTCATTTGAGGATGATCAGGCAGAGTATCGAGATCAATAATATTCCGACCAATCCACTCGCCATAAGGCTGTTCAGCCGCAATACTCTCTTTAATCTCCTCATCGGAAATAATGCGACCTTGAGCGGTGTCAACCAAAAACATACGCCCGGGCTGCAAACGATCTTTCTTGAGGATTCTTTCAGGAGCAATATCAAGCACACCAACCTCTGATGCCATAATCACCAAATCATCTTTAGTAATATAGTAGCGTGAAGGACGAAGCCCATTGCGATCGAGCACCGCACCAATCTGCACGCCATCGGTAAAGGTTACAGATGCCGGACCATCCCACGGTTCCATAAGGCAACTGTGATACTCATAAAAAGCTTTTTTTGATGGCGAAATTGCATCATTGCCTCCCCAAGGCTCAGGAATAATCATCATGGCTGCGTGAGCAAGCGAGCGACCTGAAAGCACAAGAAACTCAAACGTGTTATCGAGAATTGCCGAATCGCTGCCATCTTCAAGAATAACAGGCTTAACATTCTCAAGAGCACGACCAAATACTGTTGATTCGATATTGCACTCTCTCGCTTTCATCCAGTTGACGTTCCCTTTGAGCGTATTAATTTCGCCATTATGGCTTAAAAAACGATAGGGATGAGCGCGATCCCAGCTTGGGAAGGTGTTCGTACTGAAACGCGAATGAACCATTGCAATGGCACTCTCCATGTCGGGATCGTGCAATTCGGGATAAAACAGACCAACCTGTTCAGGGAGAAGCATCCCTTTATAAACAATAGTACGACACGATAAACTCGATACATAAAAATAGCTGGTACCGAGCAGACCAGCCGTATATTTTACTCGTTTAGTAATTCGACGACGAACAATATAGAGCTTCCTTTCAAACTCAAGCTCCGACATCGTCTCTTTACCCCAGCCAATATAGAGCTGTTTAACAACAGGCTCTTGCGCACGAGCCGTATCACCAAGCGAATCATTACAGGTTACAACTTTACGAAAACCGAGAAACTTCAGCCCTTCTGCCTGAATCATAACACGGCAAATATCTTCAATAGCACGACGCTGAGAGATATCAGGGGGCAGGAACAGCATTCCCACCCCATAATGATTGCCTTCAGGAAGCTCGATATTTTCTTCGGCACACACCTTGCGCAGAAACTTGTCTGGTACCTGAAGCAGAATGCCAGCTCCATCACCAGTATTGTTTTCGCAGCCACATGCACCACGATGTTTCAGGTTTTCATTAATCTGTAAACCTTGTTCGACAATATCGTGGGACTTAATGCCTTTGATGTGAGCAACAAACCCCACACCGCAAGCATCGTGCTCAAACTGAGGATCATACAGCCCCGCATTTAACGTAACGTTCATATTTTCAGGCACAACTTTACAAACAGTTTCAAAAAAAAGGCGATACAAAGATCAGAGCGCAGAATATAAATGTTTTCAGGCAATATACCCTAACGCCTCTAGCGCTTGAACATATTACGCTTTTCCCTGGCTTGCAACCGCCTCAACAGCTTTTTTCAACGCATCCTGATCGCCAAGATAATAGCTTTTCAATGGCTTGAGATTATCATCAAGCTCATACACCAGCGGAATGCCTGTTGGAATATTAAGCCCGACAATATCCTCTTCAGAAATATTGTCAAGATATTTAACCAGCGCACGTAATGAATTGCCATGAGCTGCAATAACCATTCTTTTACCTTTCTTGATTTCTGGGGCAATAGTTTCATGCCATAATGGCAAAAAACGATCCACGGTATCTTTCAGGCATTCGCTTAATGGGATCTCATTTTCTGCCAATGCAGCGTAACGAGGTTGGGAGCCTGGATAACGCTCATCACTTTTTTCAAGTGCCGGTGGAGGCGTGTCGTAGCTGCGCCGCCAGACCAGCACCTGCTCTTCACCATATTTTTGCGAGGTTTCAGCTTTATTAAGCCCCTGCAACGCACCATAATGGCGTTCATTCAGGCGCCAGCTTTTAAAAACAGGAATCCACATCAAATCCATACCATCAAGCACACTCCACAGCGTCCTGATGGCGCGTTTCAACACAGAGGTATAAGCAACATCAAACACAAAACCAGCGTCACGAAGCAGTGTTCCTGCATTTGCAGCTTCTGCACGACCCTGTTCACTTAAGTCAATATCATACCATCCAGTAAAGCGGTTTTCGCGATTCCACTGACTTTCACCATGGCGTAACAAGACAAGTTTTATCATAAGAGGTATCTCCGTTTTCTGGATGTTTTGTTTTATAATGAAAAACGATCGAATTCAGATTGTTCAGCTCTTAATTTAATATTCTCTCTACCTTTTCTCAAACATTCATCCCATCAGGATGAACTAAAGTTTCGGAAAGAAATAACGTGAATCTACCAGCATCGAGACGGTTTTCCGCGAATTGTCTGTAGATTTATAAATTGAAATATGATATCTTAAATAATTTTTGTCGCGGGAAAGGCAGCGGTGACCGTTTGTACCTGCTTGCAGTGGCCATGATGATCTGTAAATGCTCTTATACTGATTAAAACGAACATGAACGTAGACAATTTCAGGTTGCAATTAGGCGGAAAGGAGTATGTCCCCATTATTATTGGAGGCATGGGAGTAAACATTTCAACAACAGAGCTGGCTCTTTCTGCCGAAAAACTTGGCGGAATAGGTCATATTTCTGATGCTCTTGTCACCTACGTCTGCGACAGGCTTTTCAGCACCTCGTTCGTCAGTAAAAAGAGAAAGAAATACGCCATCCACAGCTCGTCTCCCGACAAAAGTGGAGTGCTCTTTGACTTGGAAGAGCTTGCTGAAGCACAAAAAAAGTATATCGAACACACCATATCTCAAAAAACTGGCAATGGTGCCGTGTTTCTCAACTGCATGGAAAAATTGACCATGAACAGCGGTGTTGAAACACTGAAAGTAAGACTTTCTGCAGCGATGGAAGCTGGTATTGACGGCTTAACGCTCGCCGCTGGATTGAACTTACGCACCCTTGATCTGATACAGGATCATCCTCGTTTCCGCGATATTAATATTGGCATTATTATCTCCTCCGTTCGCGCCCTTTCGATTTTCCTAAAACGCGCCATAAGACTCAACAGATTACCTGATTATATTATTGTTGAAGGTCCTCTTGCTGGTGGTCACTTAGGTTTTGGTCCTGCCGACTGGCACACCTTCGATCTCAAAACAATTTTTACTGAAGTCCTGGCGTTTCTAAAAAAAGAGAGCTTAAACATTCCAGTTCTCCCAGCAGGTGGTATTTTTACTGGTTCTGATGCTGTCGATTATATGCAAATGGGTGCGGCTGGCGTACAGGTTGCCACACGCTTTACCATCAGCAAAGAAGCGGGCTTGCCAAACGATGTCAAACAGCATTATATCAATGCAAAAGAGGAAGATATCGTGGTCAATATGGCCTCAACCACAGGCTATCCCATGCGCATGCTCACCTCTTCCCCAACACTGCGTTACGCTATAAAGCCAAACTGCGAAGGATTGGGATACCTCCTTGAAAACGGTGGCAAGTGCACCTATATCGACGAATATTACAACGCGCTTGCTGAAAGAAAACCGGGCGAGCCTCTCGTTATTAAAGAGAAAACGTGCCTCTGTACCGGCATGGCAAACTATGATTGCTGGACATGCGGGCACACAACCTATCGCCTTAAAGAGACCACTCGTCAATTGAGCAATGGCAAGTGGCAGCTCCCGACAGCAGCAGATATTTTCCGTGACTATCAATTCAGCAGCGACCAGAGTATAAGACTTCCTGAACCAGAATAAAGCAATGAAACAAAAAGCAGCACTGTTTTTTATAACTACACTGGCAACAATTCTCTTTCTTGTGGTAGTGGTTATTGCTAACCAGTTAACTGGTGCCGTGATGCTGCTTAACACATTTCATCCCTTTGCTGGCAACGCGTTCCTGCTCTTCAGTGCTGCACTTATGCTCTTCACACTGTACAGTGCTCTCCGTTTTTTCTCGTTGCCGAAAAAGCCTGCGCTTCCAGCCAATGAAAATGCAAGGGAGATGGCTGCATATACCGCATATATGGCTGCTCATCTGCCACTGCACACCAAACATCCTGATGCACCAACCGTAAAAAAAGATCAGCGCTGGCTTCGTGCGAATCTCAAATTGCTTGATACTGATGCGCTTACGGTGACAAGAGAGATTGCGACAAAAAATTTCTTTGTGGGCGCTTTTGCGCAAAACACCTCCTATGGAACCACAACATCATTACTCAACAATCTGAAACTGGTGTGGAATGTCTATACCATTCATCATCGCGAGCAACACGTGCGCGAGTTTATCACGCTTGCACGCTCAGTGTACGAATATCTTCCTCTCTCCGATTTTCAAAAAGAGGATATTCAAGCACACATCAAACCCATCATACAATCTGCGTTCAGTAATACACTTTCATCACTGCTTCCAGCAGGTAATCTTCTCGCGCCATTTTTTCTCAACCTCTTTCTTGCCGGCGCCACCAACACCTATCTCACCTGCCTTGCAGGCATTATAGCAACGCGCCATTGCCAGACAACAACACAAGAGGATGAGCGGGAAATTATTCAGCAAAGCATGTTTGAAGCATCATTCATGCTGAAAGAGATTGTGCGGGAATGCAACCCGATCTTATCGGTCACCATCAGTAACGCTGTAAAAAAAGCAGGCATGGAGAGCCTCGACACCATGCAGTCACCCTCTGCTGGAAGCGGCATGGCGAAAGATATTGTCTCGCATCTGGCGAGCTCGCTGAAGAGTATGCTTAAAGAGAATGGATAATTTTTTATTGCCCACTGTTTTTGCGCAGTTCACGAAAGAAATCCTGCAACAAATTCTGGCACTTGTTCTCCATAATACCACCGAAAACTTCAGGCTGATGGTTGAGTTGCTTGCAGCCGGTGACATTCAGTACCGTTCCTGATGCACCCATTTTGGGATCGTAAGCACCAAAAATAACGCGACCAACCTTGGCGTTAACAATGGCACCAGCGCACATCGGGCAGGGTTCAAGCGTAACAGCAAGTGTACACTCTTTCAGATATTTACTGCCAATCGTTGCCATAGCGGCAGTCAAGGCAATCATCTCCGCATGTGCTGTTGCGTCGCACAGCGTTTCAACCTGATTATATCCTCGCCCGATAACATGCCCATTGCTGTCGAGCACAACGGCGCCAACCGGCACTTCTTTGCATTCAAATGCTTTGATAGCTTCGCGCAAAGCGAGCTCCATGCAAAAGGTAAAATCCATCATATTTTTTGTCGAAAGAGTGCTTGCTGAAGAAGCAATAACAGGTTAGCTTAGGCGAATAATGCACTATTTGATGATTCTTGTGGAAAGATAGTTTCTCCTGCTGCGAAAACCTATCGCCAGATGCAGAGAATCAGCAGAACTTGCAATGGTATTATCGCAAAAAAAGACGCACTGTTCACGATGGAAAGCTTGAGTAGCTGTTGTGGAATAAGATAGCAACGGATTACGACCAACAATAGTTGGTATAAACGTGAATCGTTGACAAACATTGCAAGAGAGATGAACAACGACTATGACAGGACTTTATAATAACGAAGCACGGTCACTTTCGACCTCTGGCATATTGAGCCTTAAAGCTTCAAAAGCAATGATATGGAAGTACTTTTTCTTTTTGTTCTGATTATTTTCAACGGTTTTTTTGCCATGTCAGAGCTGGCACTCGTCACGGCAAAGCGATCGCGATTGACGAAGCTGGCAGACGAGGGAGATAAAGCGGCGGCTACGGCAATAAAACTCGGTCAAGATTCCACTCGTTTTCTCTCAACCATTCAGGTTGGCATTACCTCCATCGGTATCTTGAACGGTATTATCGGTGAAAACACCCTTGCAGAACCACTCTCACTCTGGTTACAGACATTTGGCATGGCGGATAAACCGAGCCACATTGTGGCAACGGCATTTGTGGTTATAACAATCACTTATACAACCATTGTTATTGGAGAACTCGTTCCGAAACGGCTTGGGCAGCTCAATCCCGAAGGCATTGCCTGCCTTGTTGCCCGCCCGATGCTCACCCTGTCAACCATCACCCGTCCTTTCGGACGACTGCTTTCAGCCTCAACCGATACGGTTTTGCGGCTGTTGGGCAACCAGCCACAAACATCACCAAGTGTAACGGAGGAGGAGATTCACGCGCTGCTTGAAGAGGGTTCCGAAGCAGGCGTTATTGAGCAACATGAGCATGAAATGGTACGCAACGTTTTCCGACTGGACGATCGCCAACTTGGCACATTGATGGTTCCAAGAGCCGATATTGTCTTTCTCGATGTTTCGCAACCAATTGAAGAGAATATTCGTCGAGTTATTGCCTCCGAACACTCTCGCTTTCCGGTCTGTAACGGCGGTTTGCAATCGCTGATCGGAATGGTGAATGCCAAACAGCTTCTCTCAAAAACGCTGCGGGGACGGTTAACAGAATTTACCTCGCACTTGCAACCTTGCGTCTATGTGCCAGAAACGTTGACCGGCATGGAGCTGCTTGAGCACTTCAGAACCTCTGGCAGCCAGATGGTTTTTGTGGTTGATGAGTATGGCGAAATTCAGGGTTTGGTAACGCTGCAAGATATGCTGGAAGCGGTAACGGGCGAATTTGTCCCTAAAAATCTTGAGGATTCATGGGCGGTACAGCGTCAGGATGGCTCATGGCTGCTTGATGGGCTTATTCCCGTTCCTGAACTGAAAGATACGCTTGAACTGAAAAGCATACCGGAAGAGGATAAGGGACTCTATCACACCCTCAGTGGCTTGGTAATGTGGCTACTCGGTCGTATGCCACGTACCGGTGATGTGATGACATGGGAAAATTGGACTCTTGAGATTGTTGACCTCGATGGTCAGAGAATTGATAAAGTACTTGCATCGAAAATCAGTGCTGAACCAGAAGAGAACGATAACCAAGCGACAACAACAACCAGTGAAAATCACGAAAAAGCCAGTAAACCATCAGAAAAAAAGCTTTAACCCGTATGACACACCAAGAACAAGATTGCCTCTTTTGCCGTATTGTGCGCGGCGAAATTCCTGCGACTATCGTCTATCGGAATGATTACGTTGTCGCCTTTAAAGATATTGCTCCCGTTGCGGCGCAACATGCACTGATTATTCCCGTAAAGCATATCACATCGCTCAATGCGCTCGCACCAGAAGATGAAGCAATTGCCGGACAAATTCTGCTTGCCGCTGGAGCTGTTGCAGAGATCCTCGGCATCAAAGATTCTGGTTATCGACTGGTGTTAAATACCGGCGCCGATGCCATGCAAACCGTTTTTCATATTCATGCGCACTTGATTGGCGGGCAATATATGGGCTGGCCTCCGTTTCAGGAGTAGCCGGCAGTTATGAAACGTATGCGATCACCATCGCGTTGTGTATCGCTCTTGTTCGGGTTATTATCACCCTTATTTTTTTATTGCTTTGATGAATAATTCAGGTTAGAGAGAGAAGTATGCGGTTATCGGAATTGAAGGTTGGCGACAAGGCTGAAGTGACGGCGGTAAAGGCAGTCGGTGCGGTACGACGACGAATTATGGATATGGGGCTCATCAAAGGGACGGAATTTCAGGTGATACGAGTAGCGCCTCTCGGTGATCCGGTAGAGATTGCTTTTAAAGGGCTTTATCTCGCACTGAGAAAAAACGAGGCCGATGGAGTTTTTGTAACAACCAAGTCCGAAGGGATTGTGGAGTAAAAACATGGATAACAGCAACGTCATACGCATTGCGCTTGCAGGCAACCCGAACTGCGGCAAAACCTCGCTTTTTAATGCGCTGACTGGTAGCCATCAGAAAGTTGGAAATTTTTCGGGTGTCACGGTTGAAAAACACGAAGGATATCTCGATTACAAAGGCTACCATATTACCGTTGTTGATCTCCCCGGCATCTACTCACTCACCCCATATTCGCCTGAAGAGATTGTTACCCGTGAGTATCTCATTAAAGAGCCGCCGGATGTTGTGGTGAATGTGCTTGAGGGACCAAACCTCGAACGCAATCTTCTTCTCACCACGCAACTGATGGAGCTTGAGGTTGATTTTCTCGTAGCGCTCAACATGATCGATGAAGTTGAGGATAAGGGGATCGTCATTGAAATCAAGCAATTACAACAGCTTCTCGGTTGCCACATTATCCCTACCTCAGCAAAAAAAGGCACAGGACTCGATTCGCTGCTTGACCACATTATCAGAGTTGCGCAAAAAAAGATCACGATTCGCAAAAACAAGCTCTTTTTTCGCCCTGAACTTGAACTATCGGTGGATAAAATCACGTCGCTTCTCTCGCCTCAAAATGAGCTGCGTGGCTACAATCCGCGCTGGCTTGCCATTAAGCTGCTTGAGAACGACTCTGCAGTGTATCACGACGTACAGCAATATCCCGTGTGGGTGAAGATTGAGCTGGCGCTGCAAGAGGCGCTGCGCGAAGCTGAGCAGTTGTACGATTCGGAGCCGGAGATTCTCATCACCGAAGATCGCCACGCCTTTATTCGCGGAGCCATGAAAGAGTGCGTGCGGCAAACAAGCGCCATCAAAGCGACTGCAACCGACTACATTGACATGGTGGTACTCAACCGAGTGCTTGGTCTGCCAATATTTTTGCTGGTGGTGTGGACCATTTTTCAGTTGACCTTTACGCTTGGCTCGCCAATTATGGATGGGTTGCAGCTCTTGTTCGACACCATTGCCTCGACGGTGGAGCCATTACTGCCCAATGAAACGCTTCGCTCCATTGTGATTGACGGCATTATTGCTGGTGTTGGTGGCGTGCTGGTTTTTCTGCCAAATATTGTGCTGCTGTTTATCGGCCTTTCGTTTCTTGAAGCATCCGGCTACATGGCACGTGCGGCGTTTGTGATTGACCGTGTGATGCACCGCTTTGGGTTACATGGTAAATCCTTTATCCCGATGATTACCGGCTTTGGCTGCTCAATTCCTGCCATTATGGCAACACGCACGCTGAAAAGCCGAACCGATCGGCTGGTTACCATCATGATTATCCCCTTTATGAGTTGCGGTGCAAAGTTGCCGGTGTACGTGCTGCTGACTGCCGCTTTTTTTTCGCCGGATGTGGCTGCAAACGTGATGTTCGGCATGTATCTTCTCGGCATTCTTGTTGGTCTCTGGACAGCATTGATCCTGAAAAAAACGGTAATGAAGAGCGATTCCGAACCCTTTGTGATGGAGTTGCCACCATACCGCTGGCCAACCATTTCATCAGTCTTTTTTCAGGCGAAAATAAAGGCGCTGATGTATCTGAAAAAAGCAGGAACGCTGATTTTGGGTGCGGTTATCATCATTTGGGCGATAAGCAATTATCCGCACAACAGTGCACTGGATACTCAGTTTGCCGCAGAAACAGCGCGAATAGCTCATAGTGGCTCAAGTGATGCAGAACAAAAGTCACTCACCAAGGCGCTCGAGTTGCGCACCAAGTCGGAGCAACTAGAATATTCGATAGCAGGACGTGTTGGCAAAGTGCTTGAACCGGTTATCAAGCCAATCGGTTTCGACTGGAAGATTGGCATTGCGCTGGTGACAGGATTGGCGGCAAAAGAGGTCGTCGTCTCGACGCTTGGCACCATTTACTCCATCGGGCAGAGCGACGAAACAAACGTGGAACTTAAATCAATCCTCAAAAATGATCCATCATTCAGCCAGGCAACCGCATTGAGTTTGATGGTTTTTGTACTGCTCTACATTCCCTGCGTTGCCGCAATCGGCGTGATGAAAAAAGAGGTTGGGCACTGGAAGCCGGTCGTGCTCTACTCAATCTATTCGCTCTCAGTAGCGTGGATACTCTCGTTTATCACGTATCGTCTGGCGCTGTTAATGGCGTGAACGTCGGTGGCTTCGAGAGCCTCAGCCACCGATGCTAAACCGACCATCTTGCCAATCCTGCTAAACCATTATCCTGCCAATCCCGTTCAAGACAACTCCTGCTCAGCCGCGGCACTCTCAACCGCATTAACCAAACCCGCGGCTTCAGCTTTCAGGATGATATCATCCACAGCGGTGGTCATGGAGGCTGGCTGACCATCTGCCATAACAAGAAGAACTGGCGGATGCGCTTTCTGGTGATCGGCCATCACTGCTTCCCACCGCTGCTGGGCACTCTCCTCAAGCGTACCCCATGCAAGCCGACCTCGGCACTTCGGGAACTTTGAGCAACCGAGCCACAACCCGCGTTTGCCACTGCGGAGGTAAAGCGGCGAACCGCACTTCGGGCAGAGAATATCCGTCACGACCGGTGGCGTTTTCATTGGTTCGATATGGCGCTGCTTACTGAGATTAAGTAGCGTATTACACTTTGGATAGTTGGAGCAGGCGAGGAAAGGACCAAGCCGACCTTTGCGCAACAGCATGTGGCCCTCTTTGCATGAGGGGCAGAGAATGCCTGTATCTGCCGGCTTCTCCTTGTTGGTGCTGATGGCTTTAATATTTTTGCATTTGGGATACGCTGAACATCCATAAAATTTGCCACTTCCCGTCCACTTCACCGTCATGTGGCCAACACCGCACTTTTCGCAAAGTTGCGCTTCGCTGTTCTGCGGAATCAGCGGCTCTTTTTTTCGCAAGGTGAGCGTCGCCTCAAGCGGCTTGTAGAAGTTGTCGAGCACCTTTTCGTACTCATCGTCACCACTTGCAACTTTGTCGAGCTCATTCTCCATAAAAGCGGTAAACCCAACATCAAAAAGATCGGGAAAATTCGCCACAAGAATCAGCGAAACATCCTTACCAAGCTCCGTCGGCGCAATCTTTTTTTTCTCAAGTTCCACATAACCACGATCCTGCAGCGTCGAAAAAATAGAGGCGTAGGTTGATGGACGCCCAATGCCAAAATGGTCGAGATCCTTAACAAGCGTCGCTTCGCTGTAGCGAGCTGGTGGACGGGTAAAGCTCTGCTTTTGATCGAGATCCGACAACGCAAGCGCATCGTTTACCAGCAACTTCTCAGGCAATTTCACATTCTGCTCTTTCTCGATATCCTCCTTTGTCGATGTCTGCGCCTCGTAATCAAGTTCACGCTGATCATCATAAACGCGCATAAATCCGGGGAACAGAACCCGACTGCCCGTTGCCCTGAAGAGGAACTTGCCGGTTGTATCCTCAACATCAACGCGCGTCTGCTCAATTTTGGCAGGCGCCATCATGGCTGCAAGAAAGCGCTTCCAGATCAGCTCATACAGCTTGAATTGATCGGGCGTGAGATAGGGTTTCAGTTGCTCCGGTTTTTTCAGTAAAGAGGTTGGGCGTATCGCTTCGTGGGCATCCTGCGCATTTTTGCCCTGCTTGGCAGAGCCGCTGATGCCGATATACTCTTTGCCGAATTGCTTTTCAATATACGTCCGCGCTTCAGCAACCGCTTCAGGTCCAATACGGGTTGAATCGGTTCTCATGTAGGTGATAAGACCCGTGGCACCCTCCGCGCCAAGCTCAATGCCTTCGTAGAGCTGCTGAGCAATGCGCATCGTTCGCTGCGAACCAAAACCAAGCTGATTTGATGCCGCCTGCTGCAACAGTGAGGTTGTAAAGGGCACCGGCTGCTTGCGCTGCTGCACACGAGGCACAATATCACGGACACTGTAGGTGGCTAAGCGAGCCTGTGCGGCAATTGCCTCAGCCTGCGCCTGCGTGGTAATCTCCGGCTTTTCGCCATCGAAACGGACAAGCCTTGTACGGAATGACTCCTTGCTGGCGGTTATAAAATCGGCAGCAATCGTCCAATACTCCTGCACAATGAAGCGGACAATCTCGGCTTCACGCTCGCAAATCAGCCGCAGTGCAACCGATTGCACTCGTCCGGCAGAGAGACCACGAAGCACAACGTTCCACAAAAATGGACTGATTTTATAACCAACAATTTTATCGAGACCTTGGCGTGTCTGCTGTGAACGCACAAGATCCGTGTTGATCTGTCGAGGCGCTTGAATTGCCTCTATGATGGCTTTTTTGGTAATTTCGTTGAAAAGCACTCTGGCAACCGGCGCTTTTGCTTCAGCAATTTCATTGGCAATATGCCATGCAATAGCTTCACCCTCGCGGTCAGGGTCAGTTGCAATCAAAATGTCACTCGCTTCACTGGCGAGCTTTTTCAACTGTCGGACAACCTTCTCTTTACCAGGAATAATTTCATATCGCGGCTCATAATGGCTCTCGAAATCGAGCCCTATCTCTTTTTTAGGAAGATCTTTAATGTGCCCTACCGACGCAAAGACCGCGTACTTGTCGCCAAGGTATTTATTGATTGTTTTTGCCTTTGAAGGGGATTCAACGACAATCAGTGTCCTGTTTCTGGCTGATAAAGTAAACGATTTTTGTGCCATGAATCAGTCCCGATAAGAAGAGCGTTAACAAGAAATTTTTGAAAAAGATAGCCGTTGCACAGCAAAAAACAAATTTTACCACACATCAACCATGCAACAATCAAAAGCGGACAAGCGATAAGTATCAGGGAAACATCGCGAAAAAGCGCTTTTAGTCACAGCGTGAAATAAATTATTTATTATTATTGATGCGATAACACAACAATAAAGAATTGTACTTTTCGGATGTCACTCATGCTTTACGCCACTCTTCGCCGCCGTTTCTCGTTTTTCACCATACTTCTGTTGCCTCTTCTGCTCCTCTCGTACAGCACTCTTTTTGCTGTACCAGCAAAGTTGACAGGCATGGGCGCTATACCTATTGCGGTCAGCAAAGGGAATAATCACAGTTACACCATCAGAGTTCTCACCATGAAAAATGGGAAGAGGCTCATGGTGGATATGGAATCAATGGCGCGAGCGTTGCGTCTTACTTTTCGCCAGAGTGCTGAAGGATTGATACTTGAGGAGTCGCTCGGTAAACGCGCGACGCTCTGTGCTATCAGCAACGGCAACCACTTCGTCCGCGTCACATCGCGAAATGCTGATGTTCCCGAGCGGATGATCCAGTTATCATCAACGCCACTGACGGCACAGTCGCGAATCTATCTGCCCATCAATCAAGCGTGCCGGCTCTTGACG
>CAIQSY010000209.1 GCA_903874585.1 uncultured Chlorobiaceae bacterium
GATCGGCGAAGGAGACCTTCTTGTCGATGTAGAGCCCTTCGAGCTGGTGGAAGACGCAGTAGCTTCGGGAGCTGATAGCTTCGTTGCGATAGACCTTTCCTGGGCAGATGACCCGTATGGGCGGTTTCTGGTCGAGCATGACTCGCACCTGCACCGGGGAGGTGTGGGTTCTGAGGAGCACGTCGGAGCCGGGGTTGCCGCTGGTGACGAAAAAGGTGTCCTGCATGTCGCGAGCGGGGTGGTCGGGCGGAAAGTTCAGCATGTCGAAATTGTAGCTGTCGAGCTCCAGTTCGGGGCCGGTTGCTATGCCGAATCCCATGGCTGAAAAGATCTGCTTCATCTCGCCAAGCACCTTCTGTACCGGATGTTCGCTGCCGGTGAAATAGCGGCGTCCGGGGAGAGTGAGGTCAATGCCTTTGTTGCTGCTGCTGCTTTCGGTTGATGCAAGCCGCTCCTCCGCTTCGGTGAGCTTTGCATCAGCCGTCTGCTTGAGCTGGTTCAGCAACTGACCAATTCGCGGCTTGTCAGCAGGATCAACCGACTTGAGCTGGCCGAAAAGAGCTGCAATGAGCCCTTTCCGAACCGTGTATTTGAGACGGAAGGCTTCAAGATCGGCCTGCGCTTTAATCTCAAACTCAACAATCTCCTGCTGTAACCTGCGAATACTCTCTTCCATTTTGGTACCAGTGTAAATCTTATTCGATAACCGATTTGACAATCACGGTAAATGCAGCCGGATCCTTGACGGCAATCTCGGCGAGTGCCTTGCGGTCGATTTCGACATTCTTCTTCAGCATGGCGTTGACCAGGCGGGAGTAGGTGGTGCCGTTCAGACGGGCAGCGGCGTTGATACGCAGGATCCAGAGCGAACGGAAGGTGCGTTTTTTAACGCGACGGTCGCGATAGGCGTACTGTTCAGCTTTATCGACCGCATGTTTGACGACGGTCAACACATTGCCGCGTGATCCCCAGAACCCTTTGGCTTTTTTTAAGACTCTTTTTCTCCGTGCTTTTGAGGCAACGGCATTATTTGCTTTAGGCATCGTTGTGTCGAGTTAATGTTAAAAATTTACGCCAGAATCATCCGTTTAATCTGCTGCGCTTTTTTCCCTTCAAGCAGTGCAGCCTGATGGAGTCGGCGTGAGCGTTTTCTGTTCTTCTTCTCAAGGTTATGCGATCCATTCATGCGTTCACGCTTGATTTTTCCGGATGCTGTCGTTTTAAACCGTTTGCATGCGCCACGGTGAGATTTCATTTTCGGCATGATCGTCCTTTATTTATTGATATAAAAATGGTCAAAATTTCTGTGATTACTCCTCTTCAATCAGATCCTCGGGAGCCAGCGGAGCAAGTGGTGGTGGCGCAGGCTGATTTGTTTTTGCCCTGATACGGTCGTACGCATCAATTTTCTTTTTGTCTGGA
Source organism: uncultured Chlorobiaceae bacterium (assembly GCA_903874585.1). Classification (GTDB taxonomy): domain Bacteria; phylum Bacteroidota; class Chlorobiia; order Chlorobiales; family Chlorobiaceae; genus Chlorobium. Next base: position 1,423 of record CAIQSY010000209.1, read on the forward strand.
TCGAAATAAACAAAAAGCTTTTTGCCCTCAAATTTGGGATCGCCATCACGAGTACTCACAATACTGAGCCTTTCGGTCAAGCGTTCAGCAAGCTCTAACCCCTTATCTTTATAGATAATAGAGCGTCCAAGAAAAACGATGGTCGCCCTGACACGATTGCCTTTGCGCAGAAACTCTTCAAGATGAGCCGTTTTAAAATCGAAGTCATGCTTGTCGGTATTTGGATGGAAGCGCAGCTCTTTAAGCGTCGTGGTCTTCTGCTTTTTCTTGAGATCCTTATCCCTCTTATCCATTTTGTACAACAACCGTCCAAGGTTGTCGAACTTGCATACCGGCGGTTCAGCGTTTGGCTGAACTTCGATTAAATCTTGATTCCGCTCTTCGGCTACCCGCTTGGCATCAACGGTCAACATCACTTGCTGCGTTCCATCAGGAAAAATCATGCGGACTTCTGGAACACGAATCTGTTCATTGACACGATAGGTGAGTTTCGGCTTTTGAGTCGTAACCTTTTGTTTCTTCATGCGTTGAGGTTTTATTTAGATGGTCAGGTTCTTTCAGTGATCTCTTTTTTGAGCTTCTCAATCAGTCCACTTACGCTGAATCGCCCTTCATCACCAACGCGATGACGGCGCAGCGAAACTTCGCCACTCTCCTGCTCTTTCTGCCCTATAACAATCATACAAGGAACTTTGCTTATTTCGGCATCTCGAATTTTCCTGCCGATTTTTTCACTTCTGGTGTCAAGCTCAACACGAATACCTGCATCAAAAAGGGAGTGCTGAACATTTTTTGCATACTCATGCACATCTTCGGCAATCGGGAGAACCATCGCCTGCACCGGTGCGAGCCAGAGTGGGAAGTTGCCGGCAGTATGCTCAATAAGAACGCCAATAAAGCGCTCCATGGAGCCAAATGGTGCGCGATGAATCACCACAGGGCGATGTTTCTGACCGTCACTGCCGATATAGGTGAGGTCGAAGCGTTCCGGCATAACATAATCAACCTGCACTGTGCCAAGCTGCCACTTTCTGCCGAGAGCATCGCGAACGATAAAGTCAATTTTAGGGCCGTAGAAACTTGCCTCGCCGATGCCGATAAAGTAGTCAATGCCCATGCGGTCGGCAGCCTCTTTGACATCCTTCTCCGCTTGTTCCCAAACCTCTGCGGTGCCGCCATACTTTGCCTGATTTTCGGGATCGTGCAATGAAAGGCGCGTCTGCACTTCTGAAAACCCAAGCGTTCCAAACACAAACTGAGTCAGCTCAATAGCACTGCAAATTTCGTCAACAAGCTGGTCGGGGCGGCAGTAGATGTGCGAATCGTCCTGCGTAAAGCCGCGAGCACGAGCAAGTCCATTCAATTCACCAGACTGTTCGTGGCGATAGACAGTGCCAAACTCCGTCAGACGAAGCGGCAAATCGCGGTAGCTCCGCATTTTTGAGCTGTAGATGAGGTGGTGGTGCGGGCAGTTCATCGGTTTAAGAAGATACTGCTCCTGCTTTCCATCTTCATCATGATAGGTCAGCGGCGGAAACTGCGAATCGCTGTAATAAGGGTAGTGACCTGAACGTTTGTAGAGTTCAATATTGCCGATATGTGGCGTATAGACAGGAAGATAACCGCGTTTGCGCTGTTCCTCCCTGAGAAAAGCTTCGAGTTCGGTACGGATAATCGCGCCTTTTGGCAGCCACATTGGTAAACCACTACCAACTTCCGGAGAGATCATGAAGAGCTCAAGCTCTGCGCCAAGTTTGCGATGGTCACGCCTTTTTGCCTCCTCCAAGCGAGCAACATGCTCTTTCAGCAACTTGTCTGATGGGAAGGTAATGCCGTAAATGCGCTGCATCTGTTCTCGTGCCGAATCGCCACGCCAGTATGATGAGGAGATGTTGGTGAGAAGCACTGCCTTCACTTTTGAGGTCGATGGCAGATGTGGACCAGTACAGAGATCTGTAAAATCGCCTTGATGGTAGAGTGAGACGGTTTCGACCGCTTTCAGCGTCTCTTCAAGAATTTCAACTTTATAAGGATCTTTGCGAACGGTTTTGAAGAATTGTATAGCATCGAGACGGCTCATCTCTTCACGCTGTACAGGAATATCGCGCTTGCTGATTTCAAGCATACGCGCTTCAATATTGCGAAGATCTTCTTCACGGAAGCGATGCTCAGAGGCTACATCATAGTAGAATCCCTGCTCAATGGAGGGGCCAGCGCCGAATTTGCTGCCGGGGTAGAGTTCCTCAATTGCCTGTGCCATCAAATGGCTGGAGCTATGCCAGAAAATATTGGGTCCTTCAGGAGAGCTGAAGGTAATGATCTCAATTGCCGCATCAGCGACTAAGGGTTTGGTAAGGTCAACAGCAACACCGTTAACGTTAAGCGCTAAAGCATCTTGCGCAAGTTTGCGGCCGATGGAGAGCGCAACGTCGTTGCCGGTTGTGCCCGATGGAAATGTTTTTACACTCCCGTCCGGAAGGGTAAGGGCTATTACAGCCAGTGATTCCTGATTGTCAGACATTTCTGATTCCTGTCGTTTCATTTCCAAAACAAGGATGACCGCAATTGCAGTTCCATTGCTGGAAAAATATCAATACAGCCTCTTTATGTTAGTTCTATCAGATCAGGGGGGCTATTTCAGTTTAAAACTGGTTTCCCTGATTCCGTAATGTGGATGTGGACAATACGCAAAAAATCAAACTTTTCCAAATCAGTTGACCATGCGCAAGAGTTCCGGTGTGACGCACTCTTTGCCCTGTTTCAGGGTGAGCAGTTCAGCTTTTCGTTTGATCTCTCGTCCGTACGATATCTGGCTGATAAAGGGCGCTTTTTTGACAATGTCGTTTAAAAGAGCATTGGCTTCATTGCTCCATGCAACCTTTTGCGCGGGTTCTTCAACGGCAGTACGGCGATTCAGTGGCAGGAAGTTGAAGAGCATATCGTACAGGGAGTTCACAATCTCCTGCAGCAGATAGACTGCTCCGCTGTGCCCCATAAAAGGAGTGCCGAGCGCCCGTCGCACGATTGGCCCGGGGAAGCCGGCTGGAATGAAGCGCGTTTTGGCCTCGAGCTCCGCGAGGTAGATTTTATCAACAATTCTGCCAAAAAGGAACTGTGGCTGTTTTTGTTGAATCTCCTCACGAATGCGTGTGTTATCAGCTTCGGCAGTATCGTGGCTGAAAAGGCATTGCATACCCATCTCACCCGCCAGAAAGGTTTCGAGTCCACGGGCGTAGGTTTTTGCGGCGGTGGTGCCAAAGCGGATGGTTGGAAACCACTCGGCTTGTGGACCACGCCAGAGATCCCAGAGCGGTTTGAGCGTTGTCTCTTTTTCCTTTTTGAGAAATGCAGCGGCTTGCGGCTCTTTGTTGAGCAGGCGGCCAAGTTCCGCGATAAAGTGTTCGGTTTCTGCAATGCCGAATGGCGCTTGAAGTACAGGCCGGTCCAAGGCTTGCGCCAGCGATTGACCAAACTCCTGATACATCACCACAATCACCTCTGAGTTTTTCAACTCGGCAACATCGTGCAGGGAGCTTTCAAATGGATAAACGTGCAGCAGCTCTCCGCCAACTCCCGCAATAAGGCGTTTGATTTCCGCCAGATCGGAGGGGCTGTTGAAGCAGCCATAGGTTGGTCCAATAATCGAAACGGTGCCTGCTTTTACAACAGCAGGAGCATTGCTTCCAAACGTTTCATTGAGCCAAACCAAAGCGCGGTCGCGCCCCTGCCATTCGTTTTCGCCAAGGGAGTTGGACGGGAAGAAGCGAACATCGGGGTATTTCATGCTGAGCATACGCTCGTGGTCGCTGCCGATCATCTCGCTTTCGGCACTCGATACCAGAATCAGTTGCCGTCCTGGTGCCTGCAGTTTTTCGATGGTTTCGCGCACAATTTCCGAGCTGCCGGATGAGGCGATCTCTTTTTCGGTGAGGCTCGTTGGAGTGAAGTTTTCGAGGTACGGAATGGCATCGGTATAGTCGATAACCGCCACTCCAACCAAGTTGTAGCATCCAACTGGAGCGTCGGCAATGACGTGAACGTCTTGCAGTGCGCAGAAGGTGTTGACTGCCGCCCAGTAGGCGCTTGCGGTTGATTCGTCTCGAATGGTTTTTCCCATAATTGAATGAGTGATAATCGTTGTTATCTATGCGCAGTCATCGCGGAGTTCCCTTCAGCGAGATGGGTAAAATCCCGCGAGGCTTCAATGCTCCACGTAACACTTCAACCACCAGCTCTTCACTGTTGTCACCCAATGAGTAGGTGGCGAGGTAGCTTGTGAGTTCTGGAAAATAGTTGATGATGTATGGAGTGCCAAACGAGATCAGAATGATGGGTGTCTCTTTTGGAACTCTCTGCACTAACGAGTGGATAAATTGCTGTTGAGCGTCGTTAAGCGGCAACTGACCGGTGCTGGAGAGTGTCTGGCTGAATGATGCTACAATAATAGCGTTTGCTTTTTTTGCCAGCTCCGTGGCATTGGCATAGCCGAGCGAATCGGTTTTTGTGTTTATGCGTACATGGTTGGCGGCATAAAAACGGTTGAGCGCACGGATATATGCTTTGCCGGTTTCATTATTGACTCTATCCTGCAATATAATGTTAAGAATGCCCTCCGAGTGTTGCAGCGGCAGCGCGTGGGTTTGATCGCTGACCAGTGTTATGGCACGTGAGTCGATTCTTCTGGCAAGGTTGCGGTGCGATTTTTGGTTTGCATCCGCCTTGATTTTCTCAAGATCAACAACACGCCGTTCTTCAATATTCAGCCACGCTTTTGCCTGTAGAATTCTGCGCACCGAAGCGTCAATCTGTTCCATCGGAATAACGCCATCTTCAACCGCTTTAACCACTGAGCTGTGGGCAAGTTCCGGATCGGGCGAAAAGAGCAGAAGATCGTTGCCAGCCTGCACCGCTTTGACGGAAATTTCTGCAACGTTCTGACCAGTGTAGAGCGCTTTCATGTTCAAGGCATCGGTGATAATCAACCCTTGAAATCCCAGCTCTTTCCGTAGAAGATCGGTTACAATGCTCTTTGAAATTGAGGCGGGCTCCATTGTTCCTGTAACTTTCGGCACAGCCAGATGCCCAACCATCACACTGATTACTCCCTCTTCAATCGCGGCTTTAAAGGGGATAAGCTCATAACTGTCGAGCTGGTGGCGGTCGGCCTGCAGTACGGGGAGAGTAAAATGGCTGTCAACCGTTACATCGCCATGCCCTGGGAAGTGCTTCACCGTAGCGATAGTGCCGTTTGATTGCAGTCCTTTAATGATGGCGTTCGACATACTTGTTGTTAACGGAATGCCGTCGCCAAATGAACGCGTGTTGATAATAGGATTGAGGGGATTGCTGTTCAGATCAACGGTCGGCGCGTAGTTGTGGTGCATACCGATCAGGGTCGCCTCTTCGGCAATTGCCTCCGCCATCTCTTCAGCAAGATCACGATCCTGTGTAGCCGCAAGAGCCATGTTTGGCGGGAACTCCGTCGCTCCGCTCAGCCGCATGGCGACACCTCGCTCCATATCGGAGCTGATTAAAAGCGGATATTGCGCCAGCGACTGAAAATGGTTGACCAGTGTGCCGGCAGTAACAACATCTCCCTTGAGGAACATGATGCCACCAACTTTTCCCTCCTGCACCAATCTTGTTAACAGGAGATACTCTTTGTTTTTCGCAGTTATGGAGTGCGGTTCAATTTGGGCGATAATCATCTGCCCAACTTTGTCGGAGAGGCTCATGTGTTGCAAACTCTCCTCAATGCGAGCATCCTTGCGGCTGAAAATCTGCTGAGCGCACCAGTCAGCGATGCCCGGCTTTTGCATGCCGAGCACCGTTGCTGCGGGAGTGAGAAAAAGCAGTGAAAGCA
>CAIQSY010000210.1 GCA_903874585.1 uncultured Chlorobiaceae bacterium
AACTTTTCGACCAGCCAGACGCACGAAGCGCATCGAATGCCTGAGAGCATGAGATCAATCCGGCTCGTGTCGCCTTCAACGATTACGGTATCGCTGAAGGCAGCCGCATCGAGCTTTGCCACGCTGGGAGGTGGACCTGGTTGCCATTCGCAGCGCTGGTTGTAGAACGCGTCGAGCGAATTGCTGTGGATAAGTTCATAAACGCCAAGACATCCTTTACAGCAGAACACCTTGCGCTCTCCGTTGATTTCAACGATAATGGCCGATGCTCTGCTGATCTCTTGACGGCAATGGTCGCATTGCAGCATATCTGGAGCTGCTGTTTTACTCCCTGACATTAAAAACAAATGCCGGATTGTTCAGTTCACCGTAGAGAATTGTTGCCTGCCAGAGCGTCCGCCCGCTCATGCACCTGACGATAATTCCCTTGCCCTCATAGCTGCAATTACTCTTTTTCACAAGTGTCACCTGATTTTTACCCATCTGCATCCCCGGCATCGAAAGGTCGAGTAGCAGTGTATCGGGCAGCTTGTCGCATGGTGTTACCGTGACGTTGAAGGTGAGCTCTTTCATGTGCTTCACAGGCTTCGGGTCAATATTCAGCGTCACGGTTCGCTGACCAACGGTAACGCTGCACGCTTTTTCGTGAATGCTGTTATCCACTGCTTTTGCATGAAGTGTTGTGTTGCCTGCCGTCATCATGAAGGCGAAGAGTGCAACGGCAGCCAAACCCTTTATCTGACGTTGAAAAACCATTTTTTGCTGGTGATAAGTTGTTGATGTTGTTTAAGGTCAATTCGAGCAAACCACATCCCTTTGAAAGGAATGGAGGCAGTCGTTGTGTAGATTCCCGGCGAGGTTTGCCGTATGGTCATTGTCGAGTCGTAACGGGTATTCGAGAGGTTGCCAATGAAGAGTGAGAGATCGCCCGTTTCGAGCGGTTTCCCGTGCGATGTCGCCTTAACATGAATGGTATTGCTGCCAAGTTTCAGCGTATCCGGTCGGCTTATGGCAATGCCAAGCTTCTCTTCAAGAGCTTTTGTCTGGAAATAGCATGTGCTGTTTTCGTAGTAGTTGCTCTCCACCAGTCCATCAGCATATTTATAGGCAACAAATAATCCGCACGCCATTGCCGTGAAAAAACAGGCATAGATAATGGAGATGGTTAGTTTCATAAGGGATACGTTAGTGTGGTTAGGTGAGTGCATAATACAGGTTATATTATATATTCCAATGACCTGTTTTATCGCTTCCAATGCGTTCTATTTTACCACTCTCTTTAAGTTCTTTTATTTTTCGCTTGACAGTGCTTAAACTTATCTTTAATCGGTTGCTCATTTCGGTTGCTGTAATATTGTTATTTTCCTTTATCAAATAAAATACAGTGTCATTTACAGTGTCATTTTTCGGATTTACAGTGTCATTGTACTGAACATGCATTTCTCGGTTTTTAAGCGAATGCTTTTCTCCAAGCAATAAATTTAAAAGAAAGCAAATAAGATATTTATCAGTTTTGTGAATACCTTTGGATAAATCTTCGTAGTTGGCTCGAACAAGTGCATTGCGAAAATACCATGAATGTTCTGCAAATGAGTCGTTGTTTACCGCTTTAAAACCAAGCTTATGAAGATATTTTATTAAAAAAATTGCCGTTGTTCGTGTGTTACCCTCTCCAAAGATATGGATTTGCCACAAGTAGCTTATAAAAAATACTATGTGTTCTATAATTTCTTGTTGGGTTAATCCTTTGTAGCTGAATTTTTTTTCTTGTTCAAAATCGTATTCCAATGTTGCTTTCAAACTTTCGGCACTTGCATACAAAACCGTTTCGCCATTTAAAATCCATTCTTGTTTTGTAATGTTATAATCACGGATTTTACCTGCGTGGCTGTAAATACCTTGAAATAACCTTCGATGAATAGTTAGGTATTCGGCAGGCGAGAAAGTAAACGTTTGCTCACACAATATTTCGGCAATTCGCGCTGAAACTTTGTCGGCTTCTTCGGTACGGTTTTCTGTTTCTTTTACTGGGTGTTGTTTGTAATAGCTATCTATTCGTTGTTTTACTTCCTCAATGGAAATGTCGCCTTCAATGTTCTGTTTGGCAGTTGCTATTAAATAGTCGGAAGGTTTTAGTCCATCAACTTGTTGCAAGCCGATAGCAGTTTTCCAAACTTTTGCTTTTTCTGCTTTGTTTGGTTCACCTTGCCGTAAATATTCCTCAAAATTATCCATTTTCAGAATCGGGCTGAAAGCTTAATGGTTGAATTGTACAATTACTTTTCATGGTAATGTGCGGTTTTTCTATATGCCATAAAGGATTTGGGGTGTGTGAGATATGAAAGTTGCCAAATCGCTGGCCATTACTTATACAAAATATTATAGGGCGTTTTTTTCATTTTACTGAATAATTCGTACCGGGTCCAGTTCCATGTTTCTCAATTAAATTTTTATTTATCAGCTCAGGTAAAATTCTTTTTACGGTCGGGCTTGGTATATTAAGCTTTTTAGCAATATCTCCAGATTTACATCCAGGATTGTTTCCTATAAAAGTTATAACCGATTTTTCTCTTGGAGATAATTGTGTCTCAATACCACTTCTTTCCAATTTATTTAATAATTGATTTTGAATGTTATTTAATGCGTCAAAGAAGAAATTTACCCAATCAGTTACATCTTCGTTTGGTCTTTGAGCCTGACAACTTCTTAAAACCCTGTAATATTCTATTTTTCTGTTTTCAATTTCATGTTCGAAACTTACATATTGAATCCAGTTATATCCATTTTTTAATAAAAGTAATGATGATAATAGTCTGCTTAAACGTCCATTTCCATCTTGAAAGGGATGAATACTAACAAACTCATATGCAAATAGTGCACATTTAACTAATGGATGAGTGGTTTTGTCATTTTTATACCAGTCAACTAAAGCTCTCATAGCATCTTGTGTTGCAAATCCTGCTTCAGTTGTCTGAAAAATTATTTGTTTTGTTCCATCTGGATAACTGGCTTCAACAGCATTTGTATGTTGTTTGTAATCGCCTTTATGCCATTCATCCGTTTTGCTGTGTTTCAATAAAATATTGTGTAGATTTTTTATATTACTTTCTTTAATTTCAATATTCTCGTATGATTCTGTGATGATATCCAAAGCTTCAAAGTATCCCACGACTTCCTGAGAATCTCTATCCGAAAGTTTTGTAATATCAATTTGTTTGAGAAGGACTTCAACTTCTTCGTCACTCATTTTGGAACCTTCAATACGAGTTGAAGCACCAACACTTCTTACTGTGGCAATTGATTTTAATTGTTTTAAACTTTGTCCTTCTTTTTTTTCTATTGAAGTCCAAGAAGCATCAAATCTGTCTATTTGGCTAATTAAACTAACTAACTTCCAATCAAGGTTTAATTTAAAAGTATATACCAGATTTTCCATTTAACAAATATATGAATTTCAATTGGCAGTGATACGATATGATTCGTTTTTATTCGATAAATATTCGACCTGTATTGATACGTTATGACCCGAATGAATAAGAGAAGCTCTGCTTCGTGAAAGTATCGAAAAAAAATGAATTCATACCTCGTAGCTTGCTGCGGGGTAGTTGATTATATAACTTATAGGGATTTATTTTCTTAACAACCGGACATCATTGATACAAAATGCTCAATCACCAACATTGGACTTGCGCGCTTTCGCGGGAATGACAAAAAAAAGTGTTTTGCAGGGTTTCCCTAAGGCAAAAGATAAATATTTTCAGTTTTCTCTCAACAGGTTACAAAAATCCCACCTTTTTGCTGCTTGCAATACCGCTGCCGGAGATGTGTAGATCAATTTGTTCTGGTGCGTTGCCTGTTGCTTTCACAAGAACAGCGCTACGGATGCTGGTAAACGGTTGCAATCGGAAGTGTTGTTCACCAATCAGCATAACACTGTCGGGCGAGGAGAGCTCAAGCTCAAGCGGCTTACTGCTGTTGTTGTACAGGGTGAGTGAGTAACGGTTGATGCCTGATGGCAGCGGCTGATTGTCGCGCGTTACAATCACGTCAAGCGGTGGTCGGCTCCAGATGAGCAGCATCAGCGCGACTGCTGCAGCGGTGGTAGCGCCTCCAAGCCAGAATGTTTTCGGGCGACGGAGTGTGCCTTTGTAGTTGGGGAAAGGAGGGACGTTGCGTCTCTTGTTAACAAGGTCGCAGGCATCAATACATTCGGCACAGGCAATGCAGGCTGAACTCAATCCCTGTTTGATATCAATGCCGATAGGGCAAACCTTGACGCAATCATCGCACTTCATGCAGGTGGCATCGCGCGAAACATCATATTCGATAACGAGGGTATCCTTGTCGAATAACATATTCTGCATCATGGAGTAAGGGCAAATCGAGGTGCAGAATTTTCTGCCAAGAAACGCCAGCTCAAGATAGACTGCTATCCAGAGTACAACAAAAAAGGCGGTAATGGTTGTTGAAACAAAGAGTGATCGGAGTGTTTCAGCCGGAGGCACAAAGTACCAGATCATGGTAACCGCAACCAGTGCAGAGAAGGGTAGCAGGAGAAGCTTTTGCAGGGTTTTCTCGCTTTTTCTGCCAAAAAGCTTTGCAATACTCTGACTCAGGTCGAGCAGCACGGTTTGCGGGCAGAGCCAGCCGCACCAGATTCTTCCAAACGTTGTGGTGACAAAAGCTATGAAGAGCAGTAAAAAGAGCGCAACACCAAGAATGAGATAAAGCTCGCGTATCCAGAGAACCGTTCCAAAGAAATAGAGCTTCAACGTTGGAATATCAAAACGGAGTATGCTCTGCTGGTTAATGGTTATAAATGGCAAGGCTGTCAAAATGACAGCCTGAATAATACTAACAGTGTGTCTGCGATTTTTCCACATGGGAGAAATATCCTCTTGCCGAGCAGGAGTCAAGGCTTTTTCAGGGTTGCAAGAAATGCCGTTACTTTGCTGATGTTATCGGCACCAAGCTGCGGTAGAAATGGTGGCATTCCGTTGGGGCGCCCAGCCGTAATGGATTCATTGATATCTTTTTCTGTGCCACCATACTTCAATTTTGCAGCCGTGAGATTTGGACCAATGCCGCCTGTCGCATCCGCGTTGTGGCAAGGCGCGCAATTGTTAGCGAACAGCTCCTTGCCCTTTGTGATAGCCTCTTTGTCGCCGGCATAGCTTTTGGCCACAATGGTTTTTTCAGTTTTAGCAGCGTCGGCCATCTCCTTGTCAAACTTTTTATAAAATGACCATCCTGAAATTGCCGGTGTGTATAAGGCGATATAGCTGATCAGAAAAATAATTGTTCCGAAAAAGAACAGCAGCCACCCTTTCGGGATGTTGTTATGACCATCCTGTGGTTCGTCATGCTCATACATGGTGCTCTCCTTTCAATGTTTTATGGTTGTTGGATCGCTGAACACTTTTGTGTGCTTTTTTCGATGGTTGTACGTGTTGGTTTCTCTTTTATTCATCGTCATCAAGCATTTTATATTTCGGTGCTTCAACCCTCTCTTTTCGTTTTGGGTTGTAGTAGTAAAAGATGATTCCGCCGGAAATTATGGCGAGAAGCATGGTGAAGAGCACATAAGCTAAACCGGAAGAGATCATTTTTTTGACTCCATGTTCTTGACATCGTGTCCCAGTTTTTGAAGGTATGCAATCAGTGCGTCCATCTCGGTCAGCTCTTTGCGCAGCTCTGGCGGTGTTACCTGGTCACGGCTCTCTTTTGATGCATAGTTGTCATCAGTCACGCTTGTACGGTATTGGGTAATTTGTTGCTGAACATCACGTTCACTGTAGCCATAGCCAAGCACGGATGTTTTTTTAAACGAGTTGCTGGTATCGAGCGGATTTTTTGCAAGCCATGCGTAGGGGGGCATATTTGACTTTTCAAACATGTTTTGTGGGCTTGCCATGTGTTTGTAATGCCATGAGTCAGGATATTTCCCGCCAACTCTGTTCAAATCCGGTCCCGTGCGTCGTGAACCCCAGAGAAAAGGACGGTCGTAGGCAAACTCCTCTGGTTTGGAGTATTCTCCATAACGTAATACTTCAGTTCTAAGAGGTCTGACAGTTTGGGTATGGCAGTTGTTGCACCCTTCACGCATGTAAATATCCCGTCCCTCCTGCTCAACAGCGGTATAAGGCTTGATGTACGGGCTGATCGGTTGCGTCGAGGGCATAAGGAGAGGAATAAACACCGTGACTGTTGTGCCAATTAACACAACCGCCGCCGCAAGCACTGCAAAGACCGTTGGTTTTGAGGTAATTCCCATAATGCAGCTCCTGTTTGTTAGTTAACGGTTATTATCTGGCTTCTTGTGGTTGCTGGCGCACCGTCATGATGAGGTTCCATACAAAAACAAGGATACCAATAAAATACACTACTCCTGCAGCAAAGCGTAATTGATAATAGGGGTAGAGTGAAGTAACCGTATCAAGAAAATTGTACATCAGCGAACCATCAGGATTGGTGGCTTTCCACATGGCGCCTTGCTGGATACCCGCAACCCACATGGTGATTGTCCATGTAAACTGACCAACAAGAATCAGCCAGAAATGGAGATTAGCCAGCTTTATGCTGTGCAGCTCCGTATGGTTAATGCGCGGAATCATGTAATAAAAAGATGCAGAGATCACCATGGTTACCCATCCCATTGTTCCCATGTGCACATGCCCGACAACCCAGTCGGTATAGTGGAAAAACGCATTGAGTGTCCGCAAGCCCTGAAGCGGTCCTTGAAGCGTCTGGAGTCCATAAAAGGTAATGCCAGCAATGAAAAACTTGGCGAGATAATTGGTGCGCATCTGATCCCAGTTTCCCTGAAGCGTGTAATAGCCATTCACCACCGAACCCCATGATGGTGCAATCAGAAAAATGCTGAACGCCATTGCAACGGTTTGAATCCACTCCGGCAGGGGAGTAAGCATAAGATGATGTGCGCCCGTCCAGAGATAGGCAAAGTTCAGCGCCCAGAAAGAGATAATGGAGAGTCGGTGGCTGTAAATAGGCAGACCTGTAGATTTTGGCAGGTAGTAGTAAAACATGGCAAGAATGGGGAAGGTGAAAATAAATCCCACAATGTTATGTCCATACCACCACTCAACATTCGCGTCGTTTGCGCCAGAATAAATCGTGTATGATTTAAAGAGCGTTACGGGAACTTCAAGATTGTTGACAATGTAAAGAATGGCAATTGCCACGGTCATACCAATAATATACCAGAGCGAAATGTACATCTGTTTTTCATTCCGCTTGATCAGCGTTCCAAAAACGTTGATGGCAAACATTACCCAGAAAATAACGACTACAATATCAAGAGGCCACTCCAGTTCGCCATATTCGCGCGTTGTGTTCATACCGGCAAAAAGCGACAGGGCTCCAAGCGCTATAGCTGCATTAAAAATATAGAGATGTGCTTGTGCAAGACGAGGAAAGAGTAGAGGTGTTCGAGTAAGATGTTGCAGCATGTAATAGGATGTGGCAAAAATACCCGCCAACCCGAAGCCGAGTCCCAGTCCGTTGGTATGTACCACCCGAAGTCGTCCGAAGCTGAGCCAAGGCGTTATGTTCAGTGCGGGATTGAACATTTCAACCGCCATCCATAACCCGATAATCAGCCCGATAACAAGCCAGAATAACGCTGAAAAGGCAAACCCCCGTACTACCCTGTAGTTGTACCCTGCGTCGCTCATAAATTCCTCCAGATGGTTTGATAATTACCAAAGGCAAGTTAAGGAGAAATATCGGATGTTGTTAGGAAAATCTCCTGTTGCATGAACCGTGATTCGTATGATTTCTTCCCAGCGATGGGCTGACACCCATCGCTAACGGCTGGCGCCCTTTCAGGGCTGAAGATTGTCGCGGTGGCGCTCTTCAGCCCTGAAAGGGCGCCATCGACCAGCATAGGGTAAAGCCCTATGCTGAATGAGAGCGTCTTCTGTGTACATTCCTTTTTTCTCAGTCGCTGCTCTGTTCACCATTAAATAAGCAAGCCATGTCTGTTCTTGGATTGACCTATGCCGTTTATGTTACCTTAACCGCTGGAGCTTTGGTGCTTTTTTCACCTTCCGATGAACAACCATCACCCAATGAACCTCCTTTTATGATAACTGTCGGGCGCAGCAGTCAGCAGCAAATAGCCCCCGGTAAAGATGGGTTTGTATCGCTTGAATATCGCCCGCATAACTATCTGATAAAAAATTTCAAACCACTCTACGCCGTTGGATTTTCAGAAGATGGTGCAGCCTATGCAACCATGGCTTTTCGCAAAGATTTCAAACTCGGCCCACTCCAGATTACTCCCTATATCGGTCCAGCACTCTACCAGCGTGAGTTCGCTTCTGCATGGAAGCCCGATGAGTTATTGCAGTTCAGAACAGGATTTTCGCTTTCCACAAAAGTGAGCGAGAACATGTCGGCAGGGGGAGGTTTTTATCATATCTC
>CAIQSY010000211.1 GCA_903874585.1 uncultured Chlorobiaceae bacterium
CGCAGCAGTGATGTGCTGAAACGCGAAGTACTGTTCAATATTCCCGCAGCGTATCGTACGGGCAGCACAACACGAGCCTTGTCGCGCGATGTGCAAGGTATGCCCGATCCGCTTGATGTGATGCTCAGCATGAACGAACATGCCGGTTTTCTTGGCGTGGCGATGGCACTCTGCAATGAACTTGCCTATCGCTTCAGCTCTTCCCGCGTGACGCTCGGCTGGAAAGAGGGTGAGTATATCCGCCTGCAGGCATTGAGCAATACGGAGAAGTTCGATCGCAAAATGGCAGTTGTGCAGGCGCTTGAAGTGGTGATGGAGGAGTGTCTGGATCAGGACGAAGAGCTGTTGCTGCCAGAACCTGTCGGCTCAACGGCAGTGCTTCGTGAGCACAAAAATTTTGCTGCCCGACAGGGTGTTACGAATATGGTATCATTACCACTCCGTATCGAACAGAGCGCGGTGGCAGTCCTGACGTGTGAGCGCGATAAACCATTTTCAGCCGATGAAATACGAAGTCTGCGGATTATCTGCGATCAGGCATCGCGCCGTCTTGCCGATTTAAAGCACTATGACCGCTGGTTTGGTGCCGTAGCGCTCGATGCGCTTCAGCGCTGGGGAAGCTCCGTTTTCGGTACCGATCAAACCCTGCACCGCATCTACGGAGTAGCCGCGAGTCTGTTACTTGCGGTACTTCTTTTCGGCACAATCGAGTACCGTGTTGAGGCGCCGTTCATTCTCCGCACCAAAGATCTCGCCTTGCTCTCCGCACCTTTTGATGGCTACATCGAACAAGTGAACCGTAAACCAGGCGACCTTGTTGCTGCCAATCAGCCGCTGCTGCGGCTCGATACTCGGCAGTTGGTGCTGGAGCAGTCGCGTGGTTACGCCGATTTGCAGCGTTATGTGCAGGAGGAGAAGAAGGCGATGGCACACAATGCGCTTGGCGAGATGAAAATTGCCGAAGCGCTGAAACGCCAGGCGGAGAGCCGTTTTGAAATGATTCGCTATAGCCTCGATCACGCTGAAATTAAAGCGCCCTTCAGTGGCGTTGTGGTTGAGGGCGATCTCGAAAAGCTGCTTGGTGCGCCCGTGCGTAAGGGCGATGTGCTGTTGAAAGTCGCCAAGCTTGAAGAGCTTTATGTGGAGATGAAGGTGCCCGAACGCGATATTCAGGAGCTGAACGTTGGGCAGGTTGGTGAAGTGGCATTTCTCAGTCAGCCGGGGAAAAAATTTGAGCTGCTCATTGAGCGCATTGAGCCTATGGCGGTGACGGAGCAGAAGGGCAACGTTTTTCTTGTTCTTGGCAAAATTACCGAGGTGCGGCAGAGCTGGTGGCGCCCCGGTATGAGTGGGTTAGTAAAGGTGAACGTCGGTAAGCGGCACATTATCTGGATTATGCTGCATCGTACGTTCGATTTTTTCTCCATGAAGTTGTGGTGGTGATATGCAAGAGGCAACAACCTACAGTGAATCGTGGCATCTTGTCGCTAATCTTCGGCTGAAACTTCGTGCAACCGTTGAAGTGCAGCGGCAGTTTTATCGTGGCGAAAAGTGGTACGTGCTCCGCGATCCCTTCAATAACAAGTTCTTTCGGGTGCAGCCAGCCGCTTACGATTTTATCATGCGCCTCAATGCAGAGCGCACGGTTGAGGAGGTGTGGCTCTCCTGCATGAAGGAGTTTTCACAAACAGCGCCCGGGCAAGCCGATGTGGTGATGCTGCTGGGGCAGTTGTACGCCATGAATCTGCTCGATACCGACGTTTCGCCCGATACAAGGCAAATGTTGTCGCGCTACACCTCAACCCGACGCAAAGAGTTGCAGTCGCAGTTGATGAACATTCTCTTTATCCGTCTTCCGCTCTTTGACCCTGAAAAACTGCTGGTGCGTTTTTCAGGGCTTATCCACAAACTGTTAAGCCCTCTTGGCGCTGTCGTGTGGCTGATAACGTTGCTCGTGGCAATCAAATTAGTGGTCGATAATGCTGAAGTCGCGCTCGATAGCGCACAAGCGGTGCTTGCCCCCGATAACCTCTTTCTGCTCTATGTCGGGCTGATTTTCGTAAAAGCTTGCCACGAAATTGGTCACGCTATAGTCTGCCATCGTTACGGTGGCGAAGTGCATACCATGGGGTTGATGTTCATGCTCTTTACGCCGCTGCCTTATATGGATGCCACCTCAAGCTGGGGATTTCGCAACCGCTGGCATCGTGCATTTGTGGGCGGAGCGGGCATGATTTCCGAGCTGTTTATCGCTTCGCTTGCGGCGATGTATTGGTCGGTTTCCGGGCAAGGGGCGCTCCATTCGCTGGCGTACAACATCATGTTTGTGGCATCGGTCTCCACTATACTTTTTAACGTCAACCCGTTGCTTCGGCTTGACGGCTACTACATTCTCTCCGATCTCCTCGATATTCCCAACTTGACTGCCCGCTCAAATGAGCATCTGCGCTATCTGCTTGAACATTATGTGTTCAAACATAGCGATGCTCGCCCAACAGCAAAAAACCGGCACGAAGCTATTGAACTCACCCTTTACGGCGTTCTCAGCGCTATTTATAAGGTGATGATTTCGCTTGGCATCATCCTTTTTATTGCGGATAAATGGCTCATTTTAGGCACAATTTTAGCTATTGCTGGTGTTGTTACGGGCGTTTTTCTGCCCACAATTCGCTTTATCTCCTACCTTTTTCTTGATGGTCGCCTGCAGCAATCGCGCCCGAGAGTTATGGCAGTTTCAGCAGTATTTCTTGCCAGCATGACGGTGCTGACGGTGCTCTTGCCTTTTCCGCACAACATCTACGCTCCGGGTGTGGTTGAGTCGTTTCCGGATATCAAAGTTGTCAATATGGTCGCTGGGCATGTCGAAGAGTACTTGGTGGCGCCCGGGCAGCGCGTTGTTGCTGGTCAGCCTCTGGTGCGGCTTGAAAATAAAGAGTTGAATTTTGCTCTTATGAGTGCCGAATCGCGTGTGGTTGAGATGAAAGTGAAAGAGCGACAGGCACTTGGCAAAACCATTGCCGACCTTAAGCCAGTGCTCAAAGAGCTGCGTGTCGCTCAGGAAACGCTGGTGGAGTTGCGCCGCAATGAGGCGGAACTGATTGTTCGTGCACGAGGCAATGGCATCTGGATTCCTGCCAATAAAGAGTCTATTTCCGGGTTATGGGTTGAGCGTGGCAGATATTTGGGTGATATTGTTGGTGGCGATCGTTTTCAATTTGCCGCTGTGGTTGCGCAGGAGGAGGTATCAGAACTTTTTGATTCGTCGGTGAATAGCGTGGAGGTGCGTTTGTGGGGCGAAGCGCATCAGCGTATTACCACTGAAGAGGTGCGTCTCATTCCGTATCAGCATGAGAAGCTCCCCTCGCCGGCACTCGGTCAGTTGGGCGGTGGAAATGTTTCCGTGCAGTCAACGCAGCAGCAAAGTGGTGATAATGCCGCCGAACCTTTTTTTCTCGTTAATGCGCTTCTTGAACAACAAACCGAGGCTCATCTGCTGCATGGTCGCTCTGGTACTATCCGCTTCAATCTTGCGCCAGAACCTTTACTGTTTCAGTGGAGCCGATCCATCTATCAGCTCTTCCAGAAACGCTATCGCTTGTGATTCCCTCCAGAGAGTATAAGCGGAGCGTCGTTCGTACGCCAAAAATCGTGCCTTCGGGCATCAAAGGAGCAATGCACTGGCTTGCAGGCAAAGTGCATCATCTCACCTTCGATGGCAAAGCGTTGCACCAGCAGGCAATGGCCATTCATCAGGCATCTGAGCAGTTTCGTACCATTTCGGATGAGGAGTTGCAGCAGCGGCTGTTGCTTTGTCAAGAGCACTTCCGGCGTGCCGGGCGTGATTATCGTGAG
>CAIQSY010000212.1 GCA_903874585.1 uncultured Chlorobiaceae bacterium
CATCAAAAATTGTGGTGGGCATTGATGCTGAAAATGGCATTCCAAAAATCAAAGGCTGGACGGAGAGTTCCGCAGTTCAGGATTATGAGCTGGCACTCCAGATGAAGGCGATGGGCATTGAGCGTATTATTTATACCGATATCGCCTGCGACGGCATGATGCAAGGCGTCGGGTATGAGAGTACCAAGCGATTCGCTGAAAAAGCTGGTATGAAAATTACGGCATCGGGCGGCGTAACGACCTCCAAAGATTTGAAAAAACTCAATGAACTGACCGCTTATGGCGTTGATTCGGTGATTGTTGGTAAAGCACTTTACGAATGCAATTTTCCTTGTCAAGAGTTGTGGTATGGTTTTGAGGATGAAATGACGCTCGACCACAATTTTTCGACGGCTCGACAAAAATAGCAGGTAACAGCCAATCCTGTGCAGACGCATGATGTACACTTGCAGCAGCAGATTGAGGCACTTATTTTTGCTTCTGAGGAGGCTGTTCCCCTTCAGACGATACGTCAGATTACGGGTGTAGAGCTTGATTCCGATCAGCTTCAGCGTATTGTGGAGGCGCTGAATACCGCTTATAATGAAACCGGACGAACCTTTCAGATTCACCGTCTTGCCGGTGGCTACCGTTTTCTTTCAAAACCCGAATACAACGATATTCTCAAGCAACTGCTTGCTCCTAAAATTCGCAGAAAGCTCTCTCATTCGATTCTTGAAGTTCTTGCTGTTATTGCCTATCATCAGCCAGTGACTCGCGGAGAGATTCAAAAAATTCGTGGTGTCAGCCCTGATTATGCTCTCGATAGATTGCTGGAGCGTTGTTTTATTGAGGTTCGTGGCAGGGCGGATTCTCCGGGTAAAGCATTGCAATATGGTACAACATCCGACTTTCTCGATCTTTTTCACTTCTCATCCTTAAAAGAGTTGCCGAAACTGCGTGAGATCAAAGAGATTCTTCAAGAGCAGGAAGAGCAGGAGTATCTGACTCGACCTGATGCCCCATCACTGAATAACAATAATGAGAAGAGGATTGAAACCTATGAAAAAGAGTAGTACGAATAATGACGATGGGGTGAGAATTAATCGTTATCTGGCATCGTGCGGCATAGCATCGCGCCGTGCCGCTGACCAACTGGTGCTGGCTGGACGCGTGATGGTGAACGGCAAGGTGGTAACGACGCCCGGTATTAAAGTTGATCCCTCGCACGATGAAGTGATTGTTGATGGAGAACGCTATGCGCAACCGGAGCATCGCAAAGTGTACATTTTGCTCAATAAGCCACGAAATGTTATTACCACAAACAGTGACGACAAAAGTCGCGAGGTTGTGCTTGACTTTATTGAGGTTGAGGAGCGCGTATTTCCTGTCGGGCGGCTTGATAGAAAAACAACGGGCGTACTGTTGCTGACCAATGATGGAGCGCTGGCACATAAATTAATGCACCCCTCGTCTAATGTAAAAAAAGAGTATATTGCTGAGCTTTCCGAACCATTTACTCCAAATCTTCTGCCGCAGTTGACGAGCGGTATGCGGCTGAAGGATACCGGTGAGCGGGTAAGCCCTTGCAGAGCAAAAATACTTGACAACGGTTTGCAGGTGCTTCTCAGCATTCATGAAGGCAAGAACCATCAGGTTCGGCGCATGTTTGAAACTCTCGGTTTTGAGGTGAAACGGCTGGACAGAGTTGCTTATGCAGGTCTGCTGCCAGGAGAGCTCCGGCGGGGCGAATGGCGACATCTGAGCCGTAATGAGGTTCAGGCACTCTACAAATTGACGGAGCAGCCATAAGCCATAACGCCGGTTTTGTTTTCAACACACAAAACCGTTATGGCTATGCAACAGCTTCTCTCATTATTACAACCTCATGTTTTTAAACGTCATGCACGCACTGCTGGCATGGCGTTTTTTCTGCTCAATCTTTCCATTTTCGACACTTCTCCAGCACTTGCCAACGAGACCGATTCGGTGCAGGAGCTTCTCCAGTATGCAGAATCTGCCGCGACGCTTGAGCGTTTGACGGAGCTTCTTGATGAATTGCGTACGAGTAAAATCCCACTGAATGAGGCAAATGGTGATGAGCTGCGCCAACTCCCATGGCTGAACAGCGACGATGTTCAGGCAATTCTGCGTTATCGTCAAGAACACGGTCGTATCAATTCGCAAAAGGAGCTGCAACCCATTATCGGGGAAGAAAAAACGACTGCGCTTGCGCCATATCTTCGTTATAAAAAAGTGAAGATGGTGCGAACCGCAACTCCGAAAGCTGTTGAGGTTGCGGGTTCGCTTTACAACCGACTTTTCTGGGAAACAACGCCACGCAAAGGAATTTTGAATGGCAAATATGCGGGAGCGAACAGTAAAATGTACCATCGTGCACAATTTTTGGCGCCACATCTTTCGTTGTCGCTGGTGCAGGAGAAGGATATTGGCGAGCCTGATGCGGCAGATTTTACTTCGTTGAGCG
The DNA here is from genome assembly GCA_903874585.1 of uncultured Chlorobiaceae bacterium. Taxonomy (GTDB): domain Bacteria; phylum Bacteroidota; class Chlorobiia; order Chlorobiales; family Chlorobiaceae; genus Chlorobium. Next base: position 2,468 of record CAIQSY010000212.1, read on the forward strand.
TGAATTTCTACGATCTTGGTGTGCTGGAGCGAGCCGTGCTTGGCAATTACAAGCTGACGTTCGGGCAAGGTTTGCTGATTGGGCAGGGGCGATTTTTTTCCAAAGGCACTGATCCAGCCGGCAGTGTACGGCTCTCTGCCAAACCTTTGACGCCCTACACTTCAAGCGCTGAAGAGGGTTTTCTGCAGGGCGCTGCAGTAATAGTGCGCGTTGCTCCATTTGATGTGACGGCCTTTTATTCGGCAAACCACCTCGATGCAATTATCAATAAGAGTGGCGTTATGACCAGCTTTGGTTCATCCGGCTATCATCGTACCGAATTGGAGATCGGTCGTAAGGATAACGTTGTTGAAAATGTTTCGGGCGCCAACGTGCTTTATCGTTATCAACTTGGTACGCTCAACGGTAAAGTTGGCGGCAGTATGCTGCGCTACAGCTATCCTTATCCCTTCGATTCGCTGGAGCCAACTGCCGTGGTGAGCAGCGTCTCTTCCGGCACGCTCTCCAGCGTTGAGGCGGATCTTACGGCGGGCAAGTTGTCGCTTTTTGCCGAGCTTGCCTCGTCGCAACATCCCAACGATAGGTCGTGGATTGCTGGTGCTGAATATGCGTTGGCACGTGGTATCTCTACAGTTGTTGCTCGGCGGAGCTATGGCGTGAATTATTTCTCCCCCTTTGCAGGCGCTTTTGCTGAGAGGGGTGATGGTGCATCGAACGAACGTGGCAACTATATCGGCGTTCAGGCAAAGGTGAACGATCGGCTTTCGATTGGTGGATATTATGACCTGTTCACCTTTACCGAGCTCGGCAGTCATCTTCCTGACGACTCTGACGGTCGTGATGCTCGTCTCTTTGTTGGCTGGAAACAATCATACCTTGTGGCGTGGAATCTTCAGCTTCAGCACAAGGTTAAGGAGGAGCAGAAAAATCAGGGCACATCAAAACTACCGCTCTGGGCACCGCTGCCGCTGGTGACCAATCGCGTGCAACTCGATTGCAATCTCACCCCAAATAAGCATTTGCGGTTCAGAACTCGCGGTGAAATAAAGAGTGTTGTCAAACAATATCTCGCTGGAGATCAGTCGTTTACTGGGCAACTCATCTCTCAGCAAATTGGATACAGCGTGAACAAGTACAGCATCAAAGGGCGATTAACGCTCTTCAACGCCACTGATTACGATGCCGCGCTTTATGCTTATGAGGATGATTTGCCGTTGACCTCCAGTCTTGGCGTGTATGATGGGCGCGGCAAATCGCTTTTTGTTGTAGCAACATGGCAGGCAATGCCGCAGATGAAACTTGCGGCACGTTACGAAACGACATGGTACAGTGACCGTGACGTGTACAGCAGTGGTAATGACGAGCGCGCAACCAATGCGCCGGGCTCATTCCATCTCGGCTGTTTATTGTCGTTCTGATATGTCCTAAATTCTTGGGAAATACATATCCCGCGTCTGACAGCGTCTGAACGGAAAGAAACTCTGTATGATTTGCCCCTAAAGAGGAGTAAAGGAGGGCATTTCAACACTCATATCAGTCTGATGAGATCCCTGCCGATACTCTTTTGCTGCCTCGACAAAGCCGTGAAAAAGCGGATGTACTTTCTGTACTCTTGATTTCAGTTCAGGATGAAACTGTACAGCAACGAACCAACGATGATTCTTTAACTCAATAATCTCTATAAGCTCTCCATTTGGCGATGTTCCTGAAAACACCATCCCACTCTCTTCAAATATCTTGCGATACTCATTGTTAAACTCATAACGGTGACGATGACGTTCGTTCACCAGAAATTTTTGATAGGACGCATGCGCTTTTGAACCTTCGGTAATAATACATGGATAGCTGCCAAGACGCATCGAGCCGCCTTTCTCTTTTACCTTTTTCTGGTGCTCCATGAGATCAATAATAGCAAAACGTACGCGCTTGTTAAATTCTGTCGAATTTGCCTCCGGCATACCACAAACGTTACGTGCAAACTCAATGGATGCACACTGCATACCAAGGCATATACCAAAAAATGGGATATTTTTCTCTCTTACATACTGAATATATTTGACCTTACCTTCGGTACCTCGATCGCCAAAACCGGGAGCTACCAAAAGCCCATGTACTCCGTCAAGCGCTTTTGCAAAATCAAAATTCGGCTCTTCCGCATCCTCTGCACGCAAAAGCTTGACGTTGACCTTAACATTATTGCTTGCTCCAGCATGAATAAAGGATTCAAGAATAGATTTATATGCGTCTGGATATTCTGTGTACTTACCACAAATACCAACGGTAACTTCGCCGCCCGTAGGAAATTTAACTTTGTTACAAAAATTACGCCAATATTCAAGATCAGGCTCTTGAAATCCTTTAAGACCAAGCTTTTTAAGAACACGTAAATCGAGCTGTTCTTGAAGCAGCATAAGCGGTACTTCATAAATAGTGGCACAATCACTTAACCCTATAACATCATACTCGTTAAGGTTACAGAAATGACCAACCTTATTCTTTATCTCACGGGAAAGTTGCTTTTCACTGCGGCATACCAAAATATCTGGCTGAATACCAACACCAAGCAGCATTTTAACGCTATGCTGTGTTGGCTTGGTTTTCAGCTCACTTGCTGCTTTGATATAAGGAACAAAGGTCAGGTGGATATTCAGCAGATTACCATCGCCCATATCCAGCTTCATCTGCCGCATTGCTTCAAGAAATGGCAGTGATTCAATATCGCCGATGGTACCACCTATCTCAGTAATGAGTACATCAAGATTACTATTTTTGGCCTGTTCAGCCATTCTATCTTTGATTTCATCAATCACGTGGGGTACCACTTGGACGGTAGCTCCAAGATAATCGCCATTACGCTCTTTGTCGATCACCGATTTATAGACTCGCCCCATGGTAAGGTTTGAGGTCTGCGATGTTGCATCATCAAGAAAACGTTCATAGTGCCCCAAATCAAGATCAGCTTCTGCGCCATCGTCGGTAACATAGACCTCACCGTGCTGATAAGGAGACATTGTCCCGGGATCAACATTGATATAGGGATCATATTTCTGTATCGTCACTTTCAAGCCACGAGATTTAAGCAGCATCCCGAGAGAAGCCGAGAGAATTCCCTTGCCGATTGAGGAAATCACTCCTCCTGTAACAAAAATATGTTTTACATTTTTTGGTCGAGCCATAACATCGTTGGTCGTTTGTTAATAGGTAAAAACGTTGGTTTACTCTGGTTGTTTATGGGCACCATCACAAAAAGGGAGTTTGGCTGATCTTCCACAACTGCATATTGCTACGGTTTTTTCTTCATCAATCACCACAGCCCATGGATGTATGCCACTGCCTTTATGTGAGCCATCACATAAAGGCATGTTTTTCGATTTGCCACATTGACAATAATATTTTGTACCCGGCTGCTCTTTGATAACATAAGGGTGCTTCTGTTCCATAACTCCTCCGCAGTTTAAAAGCTGTTATTCAAAAAGATCAATCTGCCCTTCAGGCTCTTCAATTGGAAAATCAGGTTCACCATCTTCATCGCTTTTTGGCACTCTTGCCAGTGCAGAAATAATATCTCCAGGCATAAGCCGTATAAGCCTGACACCTGAAGTATTCCGTCCGGTTAAACGAATATCAGAAACATGCTGACGATTGACGATACCGTTCACCGTAATGATAATTAAATCATCATCATCATTCACATCAAGCAAGCCAACAAGTGCACCAATTTTTTCGTGCGCTTTAAGGGTGATAACGCCACGAGCGCCTCGACGCGTTAAGCGATAATCCTCAACTCGACTGCGCTTGCCAAAACCATTATCAGTAACAGCCAGCAATGCCATATCGAAGCGTTTGGTCGTCACCATTGCAATACACTTTTCGCCATCATCAAGTGTAATGCCTTTCACGCCCATTGCCGTACGACCCATTGAGCGAATTTCAGCTTCAGGAAAACGCACAACAAACCCGGAACTCTTCGCAAGAATAATCTGATGCTCTCCATCCGTCAAGCGAGCATCAAGCAGTTCATCGTGCTCCTCAATGGTAATGGCTGCAATCCCATTCTTTCTCGGATGTGAAAAATCTTCAAGTGAGGTTTTTTTCACGATACCGTTCGTTGTTGCCATCACAATGAAGCCCGGCTCATCAAAGTTCCTGATATTTATATATGCTCGGATTTTTTCCCCAGGCTGCAACTCCATGATGTTCGCCAGAGCCCTACCCCTTGCTGCTCGTCCAGCCTCAGGAATTTCATAGACTTTCAGCCAATGGCAACGTCCTCTGTTGGTAAAGAAAAGGATATAGTTGTGCGTAGAGGCAATAAACATGTGTTCGACAAAATCATCATGCTTTGCCTGCGCTCCGGTAACGCCTTTGCCGCCACGTGCCTGACGGCGGTA
>CAIQSY010000213.1 GCA_903874585.1 uncultured Chlorobiaceae bacterium
CCGGGAATAAAGGAGGGCGGACATTCTTGTCCGCCATTCGGGTAATTCGACGGATTGGAAAATCCGCCCTCCTGTAGAAACTGTCCAGTCCGCAGCATTGCCTTAACCGGATTGTTCCGAATATATTCAGCTACCTTAAAAAAGTGTCCGTTATTCCGAATCAACCGATCCCAATACTCTTCCTGCCAAAGCGATCCAGTTTTCCCCAATTGCTTATTGATTGCCCGAGCGGTGAATCCCTTCCACGACTTCAGAATCTCTGCCAGCGAACAGTTCTCAAAAGGACGAAAGAGGACATGCACGTGATTCGGCATTACCACGAACGATGCCAACTGATACCGTTCCTCATCAAAGTGCCGCAACGCATCCGCCACGATCTGCGCATTCGCAGGGGACTTCAGCAGGCAGGAACCGCTTCCTTGATCCAGCCATTCGTCAATCTGACGCGAAAAACGCTTATGATACTCATTTTCGGTCATCTCGTCCCAAGGTTCGGGATGATGAGAAAGCCAAATTCTCCGCTCTTCTGTCCAGTTATCTAATTTCGCCTTTGGCAGCGAATCCGCAAGCCGCCAAGTAACAAAAACCCATGCCTCGCCCTGTTGCCAATGAGGTAACCGATGTTGTTTTATCTCGATGTCATGCCCAGGATCAAAAAAGGAGGGCGGACATTCCTGTCCGCCATTCGGGTAATTCGGCGGGTTGGAAAACCCGCCCTCCTGTAACTTCCAGTTGAAAATGTTGCGGCGCACCATGTTCCAGCTCACCCCGTAGGAAAAGCCGATGGCGTCGGTGGCGGTGAAGAGCTGCTGCGACACGAACAGCTCGGGAGTCTCGTGGTGGTAACGGCGAATCTGGTCAACCCCCAAAGCAATCGCCTCATCCTTGTTGGCGTTCTTGCACTCAATCACCAGCACGGGGATGCCGTTGATGAGAAAGACCACATCTTCCCGCGTACCGTAATGACCATTATGAAACGCCCACTCTTCGGTGACTTCGTACACGTTCCTCGTCGGATGTTCGTAATCAATCAAAATGAGGTCGCGTTCCCGCTTTTCCTCATGGTCGAAGAACTTGCCTCGGTTGCGCAGGTGCTCCACGAATTCTCGGTTGCCGTAAATGTCGGTATGGAGATGGCGGAACTGCCCGAGCAAAGCGCCCTCGGCTTCGGCGTAGCGCGGGTTGAATTCTCGCACTTTGGCGTCGAGCAGGTCATCGAAAAAGAGCGATAACGGAGCACGGGCATTCGTGCCCGCGATCTCTTCAGATTGTCGGATTGGCAAACCCGCCCTCCTTTTCTCCGCATTCTCTCTTGAAACAACAGTCCACCCGATTTCTTGCGCGTAGGCAAGAATGCGGGCTTGGATGGTTTTGTGTTCGGAGGGTGTGGGCATAGTCAGAGTGCATCAATCTTTGTGAATAAACGCTTTAAATGTTGGACGGACAAGTCGAGAATTGGTTCATACATGAATGAATTCAGGTGTATGTTTTCGGGAGTCATCAAATTCACTTGATCAAAAAGCTGAATGTTTCCCGCTTCCGAAGGAAAATCAGCCTTGTATCTCTTAATTAAGTTAATCGTCTGATTTTTTGATATGTTACGCCAGAATGGTTCGTCATTAATTTTGGAAATCATGAATTCCTCCGCTTTCAGTCTGATTGCGATTGAGAGCGTGATTTTATTCTCAAGAGCAGCCGACTCGGTAGAGTCAATCGCGATCGTAGACGCGACCTGGTAGATCAAATCTTTGACAATCGCAGCAGGGCTGGGAAGTGCAAGAGCCGCTTGATCATGCAGAATACTCTTAATCAGTTTCTCAAGGTCGGCGACTGAGAACTGATCAGTATCGACCTTCACATGAAGCAAAGATGTGAGCTTTTTGTAAGAATCATCGTCTCCAGAGAATTCTGCCAAATTGCGAAGGAATGGAATTGATGCAATTAGCATCGGACTCTGGGTGAGATGCGTTCTCCAATGGGAGAATGGTGATGATTTTTGATAGACCTCTGGAAGGAGACAAATCACCCCGTTTTCCTTGCTTGCCAGAATGCGGTTCTGACGTTTCAGGTTCAGACGACTTGATACTGTTCTGTAAAAATCAAAATTATGGCTTAGAATCAATTGCTGAAAACCATCTTCAGCGCTGACCTCTGTGAGATACTCGATTATGGCGTATTTATTTTTGTAGTCAAAGGAGTCTGCAATGTCGTCAACAATAAAGAGGGTTTGTTGACCCGCAGTTTTCCGGGCTTCGACTTCAAATATGATGTTAAGAATGTAAAGTGCCCGGCGTTCTCCATTGCTCAATACGCTTTTGAGAACAACCTCATCGATTGGGGCCGAACCAGAAGTACTGTCTTCTGGGTTCTCCAAAAAATCAAAATATATGCTCGGTGTATCGCTTTTAAGAATCACGTCCTCTTGGTTATCCATCCGAACGACAAATGGGACAGAGAATCTCTCATTGAAAATGCTGATTACTTCTGCCCACCTTGTTTGTTCTGCTTTTGCCTCCGCTATGATTTCAGCGATATTCTCTTTTCCGTCGTTGAAAGAAGAAACGAGATCCTCATAAGCATTTTTCGAACGAATCAAATATTGAACCCATAGTTTCTGTTTTAATCGCGAAGGATTAGCGAGTTCAGAAAGAATAATCTGGTTTTGCTCCAAGCATTCTCGAAACTTCTTTAAATCCACGTTTTTTTGGAGTTGCTTGTCAATTGCCTCAAACGCAGATTTCAGTGAATCGTCGGTAAGTATTAGATCCTTCTCGGCTTGAATTGCGGCCTCCAAGCCCTGCATGGATGTCACCTCAATCTTCTCACCATTGATCCGGAGAGAGACAGAATGGTCCGCTTGGAAGAATCCATTAGAATTCAGGTTTTTCGCAATGTCAGAAGCGTTATTGTGAGTGAATATACCTTTACGGAAAAAAGTGGATTGGCTTACCAACTCATCATACTTCGTAATGTATTCTTCAATCTTGCTGATGAAGTTTGGATCTTTGAGGACGATTTCAACCTTCGGATTGAAAATATCTGCGTAAACGATGTCCCCGAGAGTAGTCTCTACATCATTCTCAACTTCACCTTTGACACATTCTAAGGCTCTGAAAAAGTTGTCAGGATTATGCGTGATCGAAACCGAAAAATCCTCTCGAATTCCGTTTTTCAGCCCAGTTCGAGTTTTTAGCTCCTCAATTAGAATCTCAGTTTTTTCGTCAATCTCCTTGTGAATTGCCTCGTAGCGTTGTCTGAGCTTGTCGTTCACCAATAAGGTTGAGATACGATCTGAACGGTAGCTCTCGTTGTATGGCTCGATGACGAACACATTTTCCGGTGTGAGTTCGGAACCATTTTCATCATGGATAATCCTTTTTGTTTGATTTGATTTCCAAATGCGATCAGAAGAAGCGATTCCTTTACTGATATCTCGGAAGGTATTGGCCAGAGAAGTTTTCATAACGCCATTGGGTGCATAGATCGTAAAAACATTCCCATTCGCTTCGAAATCGAACTCTGCTTGGAGTTTCTTGATGCCGTAGCAATACTCAATATCGAGTTTCAGTTTTTTCATGATTTGATATCAGTGATTGGGAAGTCGTATTTATGAACCCGCGTCTTCGCGGTCATCAGTTCGTGAAGAAGGGTGCGAAACAGGTTTTGGAGTTCGCCGAGTTTTCTTTGGTGACCAGCATTCTTTTGATCTAAAGTATCAAACACGGTAATGATTTTGGCCTGCTCATCGGGCGGTGGAACAGGGACAAATAACGGTTTGAGTTTGATTTCCGGAAGATGTGCGATCGTGGTTCGAGTTCCTGTCACATCATAGGTGTTTGTCAGAAGGAACGCGAACATCATCCAGTGAACCATGAATTCGTTACTGATTTGGCCTGATTTAGGTCGCAATCTATGAAGAGCTTTCTGATAATAGCAGTTGGCGATACTGCCACCCCAAAGAGCAGTGCGCCCAACCTCTCCGCCTTCGCACACCAAGAGATCACCTTTTCTCAATAAGAACTTTTCTGCCTCGCGATCACTGAAATCCATTCGGAGTAAATCTTCGGTATCGATTTGACCCCATTGAACGTTTTTATTCCGCAGATATACCTTTGGTGAATTCCCGATCTTTGCTTTTTGGGAAAGCATTTTTCCGAGTTGTGTCTCGAAAAGATCACCGATGGAAAAAAGCTCCCAACTCTCAGGAACGAGCCCAATCTCAGTTTGCTTTTGGGGTTCGTTGCGGAGACCTTCGGTGAAGAGCTTGTGCATGAGAGCCTTTTTCAGCTCAGTGGTGGTCTGAATAATCCGCTCCTGCGCTTCGATTGCCCGCTGCACTGTCGAAAGGATGTGCGCGATCTTTTTTTGCTCATGGAGCGGTGGGACGTTTATCTCAAAATTGCCGAAGTTGGTTTTATTGAGTATAGGAAGCGTCGTCTTGACCGCTCGTTTCTCAAGCTTATCCCGATTTTCGTGGAAACAGTAGTAAACAAATTCAGGATCATATTCTGCGTTGCAAATAAGTGCATTGATTTGCTGGTTAGTGGCCGATTCGCCGTTATCTACCATTCCGAGTTTTCCGACATTACCAATACAGCCAACGAGCACAGTTCCTTTTGGAAGAGTACGACACTGTTCAAAGCCAAGCTTCGTTAGCCTCTTGTGGGCGGTCCGAATATATTTCCCATTATCAAGATCGGCTGGCGAAATCAGATTGTAGTCACCTTCATAGAAATCCCTGCGCTTCGTGCTCGGAGTGCGTCCGGTCACAATTTCACCAAAGTCTTTGACCTGTCTTTTTTGCCAACCACTCATACCTCGTTCTCCTCCAGAATATCTTTCAACGGAGGGCAGGTTTTCCTGCCCGCTTGTGTTTTTTTATGGCGGACAGGAATGTCCGCCCTCCTGTATATCCCCGCTCTGTAGAGTTTTCATTCTGCTCCTCCTTTTCGGTTCTCCAGCCTGACCTGCGAGATCTCAATAGCGGCATGGAGTTTCTGCTGAAGCAGTTCGCGTGATGGCAAGACTGTCAAATACTCGGCGACGTGAATGCCGGATTGGTCGAGTTCGAGCAGTTCGATTTGTTCTTTCTTTTTGCCTGCACAAAGGATCAGACCGAGCGGTGGTTTCTCGTCCGGCTGCTGTTCGTGTTTGGCGAGCCAGCGGAGATAGAGTTCCATCTGCCCTTTGTATTCCGCTTTGAAATCGCCGAGTTTGAGCTCAATGGCGATGAGGCGTTTCAAGCCGCGATGGTAAAAGAGGAGATCGAGATAGAAGTCGTCAGAGTCGATCTGAATGCGGGTCTGGCGTCCGAGAAAAGCGAAGCCATTGCCGAGTTCGAGGAGGAAGGTTTCGAGTTCGCGCAAAATGGCGTCTTCGAGGTCTTTTTCGAGAAATCGGTCCTTGAGGCCAAGGAAATCGAGGATGTACGGATCGCGAAAGACGAGATCGGGGGTGAGTTGGTCCTCACTACGGAGAGCGGAGAGTTCAGCTCGGGCGACATCTTCCGGCTTTTTCGAAATGGCAGTGCGCTCATAGAGCATGGAATCCAGCTTGTTGTGGAGCGTTCGTGTGCTCCAACGTTCGACGCGGCACATTTCAGCATAGAAGTCGCGTTTCAGGGGATCCTTGAGTGGAATAAGTGCCTTGAAGTGGGTCCAGCCCAATTGTCGCCGCAGTGCAGCGACAATCTTCTCATCGGGAAAAGCCTCGGCAAACTGGATCATGCGGCGAAGATTCTTCTCTCCAAAACCGTTACCAAACTCACTGCCCAATTGTCGCCCCAGTGAGGCGACAATCCGTTGTCCATAGTCTGCACGCTTCTTATCGAGAACCTCATGGCGAATTCGTTTGCCGATTTGCCAATAGAGCATGATCAGGGCTGTGTTGGCAACCTGTGCAACTTGCCTACGGGCGTCAACAATCATGCTACGCACCTCGATGATCAGCGTGTCGGGTAGTTCTAAACATCCGTTCTCCGTTATATCCTCGCTCCAGCTCTGTTTCATATCCCCACTCCCAGTTGCTTGAGAATGCTCCGCAGCGCTTCATCGGTCTCCTTCGCCTCCAGCTCAATCGCGTTCAGCTCCTCTACGATCTCGGCAATCGGTCGATAGGTTTCGGCGTCGCTGGTGTGGATGTAGCGGCTCGGGGAGATGTTGAAATCGTTCTTCTTCAGCTCGGCGTAATCGACAATGCGGCTGAGCTTCTCCTCCTCCTTCCACTCAATAAGGGTATCGGTAATGCGCGTCATGCCCTCATTCGGTATGAAGTTCTTGGGATCGCCCTTTTCAAAAATCTGGCTCGCGTTGACAAGCAGCACACGACGCTCTCTCTCTTTTGCCTTTGCCTTGTTCAGAAACAACACAACGCCCGGAGCGGTGGTGTTGTAGAAAAGATTTTCGGGCAGGTAGAGCACAGCTTCAATGAAATCGTGATCCACAAACCACTGTCGGACACTCTTCTCCTTGTTGGTGCCGGCATTGCCCGATCCACGCGAAACAGCGCCGGTATCGAGAACGACGGCGGCGCGGCCTGTGGCATTGAGGCTGGCGTAAATGTGCTGAACCCAACCCCAGTCGGCAGAGGATTTTCCGGGAAAACCAGCCCCCGCAGGGAAGCGGTCGAGTTTGTCGTTTTCATAGTCAGTTTCGGTGAACCAATCCTGATTCCACATGGGATTGGCGACGACGCGGTCGAAGGTGCGGAGCTTGCCCTGCTTGTTGCGGAACTTGGGGTTCTTGAAGGTGTCACCGATCTCAATCTGCCCCTCCATGTCGTGGATAATCATGTTCATGTTCGCCATAGCCCAAGTCTCAGGGGTGAACTCCTGCCCAAACAGTTTCAGAGGGGCAAAGGAGGGCGGGTTTTTTAACCCGCCATTACCATTCGAATGGCGGACAGGAATGTCCGCTCTCCTGTTCTCCTCCATAGCAATCTCGCATTTTACGAGGAGACCGCCGGAGCCGCAGGTTGGGTCATAGATCTCCATGCCGGACTCAGGCTGAAGCACTCGCGACATTATGGTGCCAACCTCGGGCGGAGTGTAGAATTCGCCAGCGCTCTGGCCGCCGCCTTCGGCGAATTTGCGGATAAGGTATTCGTAACTCTTACCGATAATGTCCGCCTCAACGTCGTCGAGCCCGAGGCGTTTTGTGCTGATGGCTTCAATGAGGTTGGAGAGGCGGTCGTCGTCGAGGTCGCGCTGACCGTGGGTAGTGGCGTTGAAATCGACGCGATCAATAATGCCCTGCAACAGCGGATTTTCTCTGGCGATAGTCCGCATGTACGTGGTGACACCTTCGCCGATTTTGTCGGAAAGCTTGCGGATGACCGACCACACAGGCTGCTCGGGATCGTTCGGCAAGAGTGGCAGATAAAAGCGAACCAGCTTTTTGTCAGCCCTGGCGAGTTGGAAAGCCTTTTTTCGTGAGCCAACCTCGGCGGCAATACGGTTCAGCTCATCATCGAAAACGTCGCATAGGCGCTTGGTGAAAATGAGCGGGAGAATGTAGTCCTTGTATTTCGGAGCATCCTTGGCACCCCTGATAGAACAGGCTGCTGCCCAAATCCACGACTCCAGTGATTTCCCGTTACCGTTATTACTTGTCATCAGCGCTCAGTACGTTTTATTTGGGCAGCCAGCTCAAAACACAGTGTTTTATGGCGATTGCCGAACGTTTACAAAAGGGAAGTACAGCACGATACTGAAATCTTCGGTGAAAACCGCATCAACCAATCCCCCGTTGCACAGCCTTATCAGGAGCCGGATTCATCGGTTAAATCGGCTTATTATTCTGCCCCCCAACAGCGGAAGCAATATTGCCAAAGGTCGATAAGCGATATAAAATATTTTAAAAGTTTACCAGATGCACTATTTTTGCTTACTTAAAAATCATACGTAAATCAAATTTTAAGAGATGCACTAACGAAAATATTCGCTATACTTCAGTTCTATTAACAATTGTTACTTTTTTCATAGAGCGCCTCAATCAACGAGTAAACCATGTTCCGAATATTTCACAATTCTTTTGAAAGATAAGCCCGTCACACCATGATGCAGCAGTATAGTAGCAGTTCCTATCTTTTCGGGGGAAATGCCCCCTATATCGAAGATCTTTATGAAGCCTATCTCGACAATCCGGGCTCTGTTTCTGAACAATGGCGAGCTTACTTTGACGCCATGCAGAATATGCCCGGCGCCAACAGTCCCGATGCCCGCGATATCGCTCACTCACCCGTTCAGGCATCGTTTGTTGAAAGGGCACGCCTTGGACCGATCTGCCGAGTCGTAGCAAGTCCCGATGCCGAACTCGGACGTAAACGAGTATCGGTACAGAAACTGATAGCCGCCTATCGCAATATCGGTTCACGCTGGGCAAATCTTGATCCTCTGAAACGTCAGGAACGGCCACCACTTCCCGATCTTGAGCCCTCTTTTTACGGGTTCACCGACACCGACATGGATACTGTTTTTAACACAAGCAACACCTATTTCGGCAAGGAGAGCATGCCTTTGCGCGAAGTGCTGCAGAATCTGCGCGAAACCTATTGCGGCACACTCGGCATAGAGTTCATGTATATCACTGACCAGACAGAAAAACGGTGGTGGCAGGCAAAATTCGAAACGATACGGTCAAAACCTGATTTTACTGCGGATAAGAAAAAGCATATTCTTGAACGGTTAACTGCCGCTGAAGGATTGGAGCGATATCTCCATACCCGCTTTATCGGCCAGAAACGATTCTCTTTGGAAGGCGGAGAGAGCTTTATTGCGTCAATGGATGAACTGATTCAACGTGCTGGAAAAGCCGGGGTTCAGGAGATCGTCATCGGTATGGCTCACAGGGGTCGATTGAATGTACTGATCAATATCATGGGGAAAAATCCGCTCGATCTTTTTGCGGAATTTGAGGGCAAACATGCTGCTGATCTTCCCTCTGGCGACGTCAAGTATCATCAGGGATTTACCAGCGATATTGCAACTCCCGGCGGACCAATCAATCTCTCTCTTGCCTTCAACCCCTCACACCTTGAAATTGTCAATCCCGTTGTTGAAGGAGCCGTAAAAGCCAGGCAAGTGCGCCGAGGTGACAGAGATGGATCGCAGGTGCTGCCAATTCTGGTTCACGGCGATGCGGCATTTGCTGGACAGGGTGTTATCATGGAGACACTAAACCTTGCTTTGACAAGAGGATATGGCACGGGAGGTACGGTTCATATTGTCATCAACAACCAGATCGGCTTCACCACTTCCGACCCTCGCGACAGCCGTTCAACAACGTACTGCACCGACGTAGTCAAGATGATTGAAGCGCCGGTACTGCATGTCAACGGCGACGATCCTGAATCGGTTGTACTGGCAACACAGATGGCACTTGATTACCGGCAGGCATTCAAGCGCGATGTGGTGATTGATATTATATGTTTCCGCAAGCTCGGCCATAACGAGCAGGATACACCAGCCATGACCCAGCCGCTGATGTACAAGAAGATAGACAAGCACCCAGGCACACGAAAACTCTTTGCAGAGAGGCTTGAATCGCAGGGAGTTATCAATTCGGAGTACGCCACAATGCTCAGCAAACAGTTCCGCAAGGATCTTGATGAAGGGAAATACTCCGCCAATCCGGTACTGGTCAATAAAACCATCTTTACGGCTGAACCGGCTGCAGGGCACATGGAACTCTCCGAAACCGGTGTTCCGCTTGCCGAACTCAAACGACTTTCAGAGATGATTACCAAAATCCCTGAAGGGTTCAAGCTTCACCCGCTGGTTGAAAAAGTGGTCAACGACCGTGCCCGTATGGGGCGTGGGGAACAGCTTCTCGACTGGGGTATGGGTGAACATCTGGCGTTCGCATCACTGGTTGCGGGAGGATATCCGGTACGCATTACTGGTCAGGACAGTGGCAGAGCAACATTTTCGCACCGCCATTCCGTATTGCACGATCAGAACCGTGAAAAATGGAACTCTGGTACGTACATACCGCTTCAGAATGTCGCCACCAAACAAGCGACCTTTACCGTCATTGATTCCGTTCTTTCCGAAGAGGCGGTACTTGGATTTGAGTACGGCTACTCCATCTCTGCACCCGACACGCTGGTTATCTGGGAGGCGCAGTTCGGCGACTTTGCCAACGGAGCACAGGTGCTGATTGATCAGTTTATCACCTCTGGTGAGGTGAAATGGGGGCTTGCATCAGGCCTTACCCTCATGCTGCCTCACGGCTATGAAGGGC
>CAIQSY010000214.1 GCA_903874585.1 uncultured Chlorobiaceae bacterium
GGTATTGGTGAAGCGTTCATCTTTTTTCTGAAAAACGGCACTCTGCCTCGGTCATTTCCCCGATTTCCCGACTCCAGATTTGAAGAGATGGTTCAACATGTATTGAGAGAACCGGAGAGGTTTGGAAGCACTCCTGAACGTATCAGACGAGAGGTCGTTGATGCGTTAGCGTCCGCTGCGGCACGAATGCGGCTGGTTCATCAGTTTACTCCTGTTTTTCTGGAAACCTTGTTCGAGCTGATTGCACCCGAAGATAAAAAAGTGTTGGAGGGCTTTTTGCAACTGTTGCGAAGTTCCGAGGTGTTCGTCCTTGAAGCGAAACAGCTTGAGCTGCAGCTATGGGAAGGTGCGTTGGCGGCTCTTGCGTCCGGAAGCTCCTTAACTGATTCAGTACTCCAGAATTTATCAGCAGGAAAGCAGATCGAGTCTCTTCTGTTTGATGAAAAGAAAACAGATACTTCGGCAAATGCATTGCCCGCCTCATTGCAGAAAGAGCATAGTGAACTGCTGACGGATGACTCAGGTTTACCATCTCCGTTCCAACATCCTGATGCAAAAGAGGGTATCTATATCGGGCATGCCGGGTTAGTTCTCTTACATCCTTTTCTACCCCAATTTTTCAGAGCTTTAGGTATTGCTGATGACGAAACTCTTCTCCAACCAGACAAAGCTCTTTATCTATTGTATTTTCTGGCTACCGGAGAGAGTGTTGCTCCGGAATATGAATTAGTTCTTCCAAAAATTCTTTGTAATATCTCACTTGATGCTGTGGTGGAATCGGATATAACTCTGGTTGTTGATGAACAAGAGGAAGCCAGGGCTCTTCTCACCGCAGTTATCCGGCACTGGGAAATTTTGCAAAATACCGGCATTGATGGTTTGCGAGAGACATTTCTCAAACGTTCAGGAAAACTCTCCCAAAGGAGTGATGGCGAGTGGTTATTGCAGGTCGAATCGAAAAGCTACGATCTTCTTTTAGAGCAGCTTCCCTGGGGTATTTCCATGATCAAGCTGCCGTGGATGTCAGAAATGCTCAGAGTTGAGTGGATATAACCGGTTTGTTTGAAGCATAATGCCAGACCAATGAAAACAAGCGCAGATAAATCATCGACAACCACCTCGACGCCCGCAACCAAAGCGGCGAGTCAGCCTTTTTTTTCAAAAGCTGGCGGTGGAGATTATTTTGCACCTGCTGTTCAGATGAAAATGGCAGTCAGCAAACCCGGAGACAAGCTTGAGCATGAGGCCGACAGGATGGCTGATAAGGTGATGCGAATGTCTTCGCCAGTAATGCCATCACCGGGAAAAGAAGAAAAATTGCAGCGGGCACCTGACGAGAAGCTCCAGCGTCAGGGAGGTGACGGGGTTTCAGTTGCCGGAGCAAATGTTCAATCGGCCATCCAAAGCAAGAGAGGTGGCGGCCAGCCGCTTTCGACTGATGTTCGCGGTTATATGGAGCCACGCTTTAATGCCGATTTCAGCAAAGTGCGAGTTCATAGCGACCAGGAATCCGCAGCTCTCAGCAACCGGTTAAGTGCACGGGCATTTACCTACCAGAACAATATCTTTTTCTCGCGCAATCAGTACCAGCCTGGCAGCAGTGAAGGCAAGCAACTCCTGGCCCACGAGCTGACCCATACCATTCAGCAGGGACATGCCTTGCAGCGCACTCCACAGGTCAGCGCAACCGTCACGCAACCACAGATTCAGCGCTCCGCCTCAGGCGACATACTGAATTGGTTCGCCGACAAGGCGAACAATATTCCCGGTTTCCGAATGCTGACGGTCATTCTCGGTATGAATCCGGTCAATATGAGCACGGTGGAGCGCAGTGCTCCGAACATTCTGAGGGCGCTCATCGAATTTATTCCTGGCGGAGCACTTATTACTCAGGCACTCGACAATCACGGAGTTTTTGCCAAAGTCGCGACTTGGATAGATGGCAAAATTAAAGCGTTGGGTATGGTCGGGCAGATGTTTAAAAATGCCTTGACCGAATTTATTGATTCGCTGGGATTGTCAGATTTGGCTCCCTGGAACTGGGGGGATGTCTGGAACCGGGCCAAGCGCATATTCACAGTTCCTATTGATCGACTTATCTCATTTGCACAAAGGGTGGTAACCGATATTTTGAAAATGGTCAAGGATGCCATTCTCAAGCCGTTGGCGGGACTGGCTCAGGGTACACGTGGTTATGATCTGCTCAAAGCGGTTCTTGGTGAAGACCCGATTACAGGCGAAGCCGTACCGCGCAATGCTGATACGCTGATTGGCGGGTTTATGAAGCTGATCGGTCAGGAGGATGTTTGGGAGAATATCAAGAAAGGTAATGCCATTGCCCGCGCATGGGCATGGTTCCAGGGTGCATTAGGAGGGCTGATGGGATTAGTTCGTGCCATCCCTGGTAAAATCATAGAGACGCTCACCTCCCTTACCTTTGTTGACATCATTACCGTTGCGGGCGCCTTTATCAAAGTGGTGAAGGTATTTGCTTCTATTGCCGGTGATTTTCTCCGTTGGGGGCTCGACCAGGTTATCAGTCTGCTGGAAATTCTCTTTTCCGTCGTTGCGCCTGGAGTTATGCCCTACATCAAGAAAGCTCAGGCCGCTTTCATCACCATCATTAAAAATCCCGTTGCTTTTGTCGGTAACCTGGTGCGTGCCGGCAAGCAGGGATTTCAGATGTTTGCATCCAATATCTGGACGCATTTGAAAACAGCTCTGATCAAGTGGATTACCGGACCCTTGGGTGAGGCAGGGGTTTACATTCCAAAATCTTTTGATCTCAAAGAAATTGTCAAGCTGGTTCTTTCAGTGCTTGGCCTGACATGGCAGAACATTCGTGTCAAGCTGGTTAAGATTATCCCCGAGCCAGTGCTTGCTGGGCTCGAAAAAACCGCAGGCATTCTTGTTACCCTCGTCAAGGATGGCCCTGCAGCAGCATGGGAGCAAATCAAGACAGAGCTTGGTGAATTGAAAGAGCAGTTAATTGGCAAAGTTACAGAGATGATCTCCACCGAGGTTGTCAAGGCTGCAGTTACAAAGCTGGTCAGCATGCTGAATCCGGCCGGAGCGGTTATTCAGGCGATTATTGCCATCTACAATACTATCACGTTTTTCATCCAGAAAATCCAGCAGATCGCAGCCGTTGTTGCCTCGTTTGTCGATTCGATTGCAGCGATAGCATCGGGCCAGGTTGACGCCGCCGCAAAAAAGGTTGAACAGACCATGGCCAACACGCTGACCGTCATCATTGCATTTCTCGCCAAGTTTGCCGGTCTTGGCAATATTCCGGAGAAGATTGTCGGTATTGTGAAGAAGATTCGTCAACCAATTGACAAGGGACTGGACAAGATTGTAGGATGGTTGGGGAAGATGCTGGCAAAAGCGAAAGATGGGCTTACTGAGTGGTGGAAATCTAAAAAACCATTCACAACAAAAGGTGGCGCAACTCACGACATTTACTATTCAGGCAAAGATAAGAGTGCTATCCCAATGGTTGCCAGTAAAGATCCTGGTCCTATTGAAAAAAAACTGGCAGACTTCCGCAGTCAAGCAACGGCGGCAGATGCATCCGACAGACAGAAAAAATCACTGGACAAGATCAGCAAAACACTGAATCTTATGAAGCTGAGTCCTGATGATCCCCTTATTGTCAGTAACATGAAAGAGCTGTTTGAAATATTTGATGAAGAGAGTGACTGCCCACTAAAACAATGGAATTATCAACCAAAAGGACAGACATTGTCTGGTGATTCAACGATTGTTGGCGCATCCATGCGCATCGATTGGCTGAGTGCTGATTTTATCAAGCAACATCCTGGTAGTCCGCCTGGCTCAGGGCAGGATGCTCTGATGAACAAATTGGTGGTAGATCCAAAGAAACGGAGTGCATTCAAGTATGTTCGCGGTCATTTGCTGAATGAAAATCTGGGAGGAAAAGGGGAGAATCAGAATCTTTTTCCCATAACTGCTAATGCAAATAGCCAGCACCTGCAATCGACCGAAAGAGAAATTAAAAATTGGGTAGTGCCAAAAGAGAAGCAGAAAAAGAACAAATACGCACTGTATGAAGTTACTGTTGCTGTGAGAAATGTTAATCTTGATGAGAAAAAAGAGCAGAACCATGTAGATTCTACATTTAATTGTCGAGTTGTGCTCAAGGATGAATCTGGCAAGGAAGCAAAGAGTTTTCTCACTTCTATTGATTCAACATATGAGCAGAAAGCAACGGCAGGCAGATTTGATCTGGAAGCTGCAAAAAAGGGTTAATTGACACGATCGAGATTACTTGATGTACCAATGAACAATCAGGAAGAGATGAACTCAAATGCCGCTAACCTGCAACGTATCCTCGATTGGCTGAAGAATAGTGTATCGAGTTCTCTCCGCGTCTATCTTGGAAAAATTGAATTCCTTGATCGAAGTCCGTTAAGTTTTTTCAGTGATAATTCCTGGCTGGCCGGTTTCATGGAACTTCACCATCCCTGCTATGAGGAGTTTGCCATCCTGATGTCGGCTCTCGCACCCCATATTCTACCTGATTTTTTCAATCAAATTATTGCCGAACATCTCCCCGATGGTGGAGAATTCCCTGAATTCGGCGGCGTCAAAGGTACGAACCACCGGGGAATACTCCCCACGGGCGAGACGGTTCAATTTATCCTTGCAGGAAACGATATAGAAAAGCGCCTTGAGGTTCAGGGCATCCTCGGCAGTGAGCACTGGTTTATGAAAGAACACATTCTCTGGCTGGAGCCGGTGCGTGAAGGAGAACCCGCAATGAGCGGTCGCCTGATTTTGAACCCAGAGGTGGTTGAACAGCTCACGATCGGCACGGTCAGCAAACCGCGTTTCAGCATGGACTTCCCGGCAGAGTATATCGAAACTGAAATGGAGTGGAACGATCTTGTTCTGCCGTCAGGCACCTTACAGCAGATCCGCGAAATAGAGAACTGGATTACCCATAACGATACGCTACTCCATGAGTGGGGGATGAAGAAAAGAATCAAGCCCGGCTACCGTGCCTTGTTCTATGGTCCTCCGGGTACCGGCAAGACCCTGACGGCAAGCCTGCTGGGCAAGCAGACCGGAAAGGAGGTTTTCCGTATCGATTTGTCGCGGGTTGTATCGAAATACATCGGTGAGACCGAAAAAAACCTTTCAAGACTTTTCGACAAGGCTGAAAACAAAAACTGGATTCTCTTCTTTGATGAAGCAGATGCGCTTTTTGGCAAACGGACAGAGATCCATGATGCTCACGACAAATATGCCAATCAGGAAGTAGCATATCTGTTGCAGCGTATTGAAAGCTACAACGGTCTCGTTATTCTCGCCACCAACCGCCGAAACAATATTGATGAAGCGTTTGCCCGTCGATTTCAAACGATCATCCAGTTTCCGATGCCGAAGACCGATGAACGGCATAAAATATGGGTCAAAACACTGCCTCATCAAATGACGTTCGATGCAGATATCGACTGGCAAAAAATTGCTACACGCTTTGAGCTGTCTGGCGCGGGAATACTGAATGTCGTCCATTATTGCGCCGTCGAATCGCTGGCAAATCCGGACGAACCGCTTAATACGAAATGGCTTGAAAACGCCATTATTCGCGAATTTATCAAGGATGGGAAGGTGGTGTAGTGGACGCCCTTGCCGTCGAGCTGCTGAAGCCGATGATTGCCGCTATGGCGGGGGAGGAGTGAGCGTCTGTGCTCTCTTTTTTAACGCTCCCTCATAAGCCTCATACTCACCTAAATGGGCACGCATCAAGCTTTTCCAGAGCTTGCCGTGATTGGGAACAAAGAAGTGCAGCAGTTCATGGACAATCACGTAATCCCAGACCTTTTCGTCCATCTCCATCAATTCCACATTGAAATTAAGATGACCCTCCGTGGAGCATGATGCCCACTTGTTCTGCATGGGTCGAACGCCGAGCCACGCAATCCGGACGTCGAGCTTCGTGGCCCAATCGCGAACTCGCTGCTTGAATCGAATCTTTGAACTCGCGTTGCTCATGGCTTACATCCGGTTTGCTTTTTCCAGCAAGTGGAACAGGTAGTTTACGATGCCCGTAACTTGGTCGAGGTCGTCTGATTGGGCGTAGATGGCAAACGTGATTTTTTGTCGAAGCTCACGCAGTGCAGTATCGCTTTTCTGCCAGTTTGGAAATTCCACGAATGCCGCCTTAATTTGCCGGCAGACCTTTTCGGCATTGCCGATTTTCTCGTCGAGCAGCGTCCGGTACACAAAAAAGGTCAATCCATCGAATCCTTTTTCGGCTTGCTCCCGTTTTCGTGCCTCGTTGGCTTCGAGTTCTTGCATCAGTTTATCCACAGCTTCGGCAGTGGTTGTCTGGCGGCTTTCAAAACTCTCCTGCACCGCTTGTGCTCTTTCAGCCATGGCAATGAGGAAAGGATCGTCACTCTCATCCGCCGCGATCTTTTCAATGCTCTTGATGAGATTGATTACCTTCGTTGCTTTGCCTCCAGCTTGGGCATTGATGATGTCGATGGCGTTCGCGTCTATCATAATCACGCGTTGTACTTCCCCGACGCCGTAGCTGCCGACCTGCTCCTGAACCAACTTGTTAGTCTTCCTCTGGAAATCGCGATCGACTTGGATGCACTTCGTATAGGCTTTGCGTACCACGTCGTACATAGCGGAAAGCGTTGCATAATCATCAATGAAAGGGCGCAGGAAAGCATCCGGTGAGATGATTTCGTAGAGCATCTCAATCTCCTTGTACTCCTTAAAAAACGCTTTTCGCCGCTCCGGATCGCGGAAGTGCTCGATAAGGGTATCGACATCTTTATCGTTAAAGTTGTGCGCAATCAGGCGGAGATAATCTGGCGCTTTGCTGTCCATTTTGTTCTTGAACAGCACCTTCAGCAGCTTGAGATCCTTGACAATGGCGTTAATCTCATCGCTGTCGAAAGCGAGGGCTTTTTCGAGCTTGTCGAAAATACCGATAAAATCGAGGATGAAGCCGTGTGGCTTTACCATCTCCAGCATTTCGTTTTCGTAAGGGCGGTTCACTCGGGCGATGGCCTGGAGCAAGGTATGGTCTCGCATTGGCTTGTCGAGATACATGGCGTAGAGCAGGGGCGCGTCGAAGCCGGTAAGGAGTTTTTCGGTGACAATGAGGATTTTTGGCTGCTGGTCGAGCTTGCCGAAGCTTTTGCGAATTTGCCGCTCTCTTTTCGGGTCGAGGTGAAATTGCTTGAGCAGGGCTGAGTCGTTGTTATTGCTGGTGTAAACGACCTCGGAATATTCTGGCGGCAGAAATTTGTCAAGCGCGTGCTTGTAGTAAGCGCACGCCTCTCGGTCAACGCCGACGAGGAAAGCCTTGTAGCCGAGTGGTTCAACGTTCTCGCGATAATGCTTGGCGACGAACTGCGCCACATTCTCAATCCTATCCTTGCCTTTGAGGAAGTTCTTCAGGTTCACCGCCCGATCGAGAATCTTGTTCAGCTCTTCGATATCGGCAACACCTTCAGCTTCGGCAAGGGAGAGAAACTCCGCATCCAGCGTTTCATGCGGAACGAGCATATCGTTTGGGGCGAGTTGGTAGTAGAGCGGCAGGGTGGTGCCATCCTCAATACTCTCAGAAATGGAATATTTGTGCAGGTAGCCAGCGTCGTCCTCGCAGCCGAAGGTCTTGAACGTACCCTTGCCGTAAACGGTCTTGTCCACCGGCGTACCGGTAAAGCCGATAAAGGTGGCGTTTGGCAGACCAGCCATAAGGAAGTTGCCGAGGTCGCCGCCGGTTGTGCGATGTGCTTCGTCGATAAGGATGTAGATGTTTGAGCGGGTATTGATGTTCGCCGGCATATCGCGGAATTTGTGAATCATCGTTACAATGATGCCTCGATAATCCTCTTTCAGCAGTTTGTTGAGTCGCGCAATGCTGCTGGCGTGCTCAAGGTTGCCAAGGCCGAGTGCGGCGAGGTTCTTGAGCATCTGATCTTCCAGCTCGTTGCGGTCGATCATCAGGAGGATGGTTGGCTTTTCCGCCTTGGGTGCGCGGAAGAGCCGTTCAGCCGCCTTAATCATGGTGAAGGTTTTGCCGCTTCCTTGGGTGTGCCACACAAGACCTCGGGTATGCACGGGGTCGAGGGCGCGGCTGACGGTCGCCTCCACCGCTCCGGTTTGATGCTGGCGCAAAATGTATTTGTTCAACTCCTCATCTTTCTCAGCAAAAACGATGTACTCCTTCAGGAAAGCCAGCACCTGCGGGATGGCGCAGAAGCTTTTCACCTTGGCTTCCAGCTGCCCGGGAATAAAGGAGGGCGGACATTCTTGTCCGCCATTCGGGTAATTCGACGGATTGGAAAATCCGCCCTCCTGTAGAAACTGTCCAGTCCGCAGCATTGCCTTAACCGGATTGTTCCGAATATATTCAGCTACCTTAAAA
>CAIQSY010000215.1 GCA_903874585.1 uncultured Chlorobiaceae bacterium
GCCATAGCAACATCATGGTTTGCAAGTGGATTGGTTGCCACCGTACTCGATACATCACTATGTGTCAGGTCACGACGATAACCGCCATCAAGCGTTAACGCTCCATGGAACAGCTTTTGCTCAACACTTCCCGACCATCCTTTAACCGTTACATCAAAATTGTTGTATGGATTACTCAGGTTCGGGCCAAAACCATTACTGTTGTTAATTTGCCCGCTAATTTGCACTAACGTATTACCAAATTGTACGTTATGGCGAAGATTATAACCACTCGACTCTTCTGTGTAGTGACGAAGCGACACTATAGCATTTGCAAAACTTTCATTATGCTCATCCTGTTCATACCTGGTTTTAAAAAGCGATAGTATCGTTACTTGATCACGATTCCATGCCATAGTCACAGTGGATGAAAGCAGTGAAGTTGTAAGCGGATCATAGTACCACTTATCCGGAGCTAACGCACCTGTATAGGTTACACCACGCTGCATTTCCAGCCTGCCAGTATCTGCATAACCGGTAACAGCAACACTTAACTTGCCAACATTTACTCCGGCATTAATCATGCCTGATTGCCCATTCTGTCCATCAAACCAGGCATCATTACTCGAACGGTCATAAGCAGCAAAACCGCCGGCAACATACCCATTCAACGATGATGCAACATTGCCAAAACGGCTACCCGCATAAAGATTTTCGCCTGTTGCAAACGGCAGTGAACCTGATTTTTCGGTATAAGCGGAAACAACACCTTCGGTTTTTTCAGGATGTTTTGTACGAATCACCACAAATCCGGTATTAATTCCCGACGTTGTACCCCATTGACCGGGAGTCCGTGTGGGTCCAAGAGCAAGAGAGGTTGCTCCTCGCACAATTTGAATTTCTTCAATATCCGAGAGTGGAATTTTCTGCAAAATGCGGCTGAACGACGACGGAAGAATCGCACCATCCAGGATGTACGTCATTTGCCCACCGCCACGTTGGTCAAGAGAGAATGGACTTCTTCTTCCCTGATAGGTCAGGTTCAGGCCAGAGGCTTTATTCAAAAGATCAAACAGATCTTTGGATGCGTATGCTTCGATCTCTTTCCGGGTGAATATCTCAGTGCCAAAACCGGCGCTCGATTCAACACGATAGGGGTTGGTGATACTTTTGGGATCCAGATCATCGCGCTTCGAGACGGATGGCGAAGTGACGTTGATGCCGTCAAGCACAACAGGCTCCGCGTGGGCAAGAGTGGTACTCTGGATCAGCAGAAGCGTCATAATAAACGACAGGGATCGCTTCATCATTTTATGTGGCATAGTATTATATTATTTCAGGTTACAGGTTATTTCATGATTCCGCTCCATGACCGGCGCACAGACCTTGCGTGAACTGATACCGTTGTGCGGCGTATCAAACACCTGCACATCCACGCCATATATCTGCCTCAATGTTTCGGGCGTCAACGTTGTTTCTGGCGCACCACAGCGAGACAGCGTGCCATGATCGACAACGACA
>CAIQSY010000216.1 GCA_903874585.1 uncultured Chlorobiaceae bacterium
AGAGGCGCTTGCAGCGGAGAAGCTTGTTGGTCGTCTGGTGTTTTTGAGAACCGGCATTGTACTCTCCACACGCGGCGGTATGTTGCAGAAAATGATGGCTCCGTTCCAGTTTTTCGCCGGTGGTCCTATCGGCTCAGGCAATCAGTGCATTTCATGGATTCATATTGATGATGAGATTGCCACCATTCTGGAGGCGCTCGATAATCCTGCGTATCGCGGACCCATCAACCTTGTAAGCCCGACACCGGTTTCGATGAAAGAGTTTGCCAATACGTTGGGCAGTGTGCTTGGTAAACCAGCGCTGTTGCCGGTTCCAGAGTTTGTCGTCCGTCTGTTGATGGGAGAGGGTGGCGGCTATGCGGTGCAAGGGCAGAATGTTAAACCAGGATTTCTGGAAGCACAGCGGTTTGCTTTTCAACATCCAAAACTCGCAGAAGCGCTTGCTGATCTTTTTCAGCATAACAAATAAGTTTGTTCATAATCGGTCATTTATTATCAATACCATTTAAAATAAGGAGATAGTTATGGGTACAAGAGGACGCGCAATTGTTGGTGAGCACCTTCCACGTGTGCTTGAATTGCTCAACAAAGCATTTGCTGATGAGTGGCTTGCCTATTATCAATATTGGATTGGCGCAAAAGTGGTGCAGGGACCAATGAAAGATGCTGCCATTGCTGAGCTGCTGCAACATGCGGCTGATGAACTTCGCCATGCGGATATGCTGACAACACGAATCATTCAGCTTGGCGGCACTCCAGCCACCACGCCGCTCGACTGGTTCACGCTCTCAAACTGTGGCTATGCCGCACCAACCGATACGTTTGTCAAGAAGATTCTTGAGCAGAATGTCGCTGGTGAGCAGTGTGCCATTAACGTTTACAACAGCATTATTGAGGAGATTGGTATGAAAGATCCTGTCACCTACAATCTTGCGGTGCAGATTTTGCAGGATGAGGTTGAGCACGAAGAGGATTTACAGGCACTTCTCGAAGATCTTGGCGTTATGCTTGTCCGCTCGTAACAAGCGTATGCTTTTTTTACAGCGTAAAGCCAGGCAGAGCAGCATCTTTGTCTGGCTTTTTTTGTTCTAGCGGTATCATCCATTGTATCGGATGCCTTTGCTTTTGATGCAAATCCCTACTTTTTCGTAATAAAAAGCGATGATATTTTTGTTTTAGTTAAAAAAATAACTACATTTTTGTCGTTCACATTAATTATTAAGGATTTTTATCAATTCATCCGATAAGTATTATGAAGAAAAAACTTTTAACGGGTCTGCTGTTCCTGCTGGCAGCGACGTTGTTACAGGGCACTGCTCATGCCGCAAATGAGGTGGTGACTGATACGGGAACAACGTCATGGATGCTGACATCCACAGCACTTGTTTTGTTGATGGTGCCGGGACTTGCCATGTTTTATGGCGGGCTGGTGCGTACAAAAAACGTTCTTGGTACCATGATGCATAGTTTTGGTGCTATGGTTGTTATTGGTGTTCTCTGGCCAATGGTTGGTTATTCGCTGAGTTTTGGTCCAGGGATTCTTGGCGGATTTGTTGGTTGGGACAACAAATATTTTATGTTGCAGGGTATTGATGAAACAATAATGTCCACCAATATTCCGGAATATGTTTTTGCCATGTTCCAGGGGAAATTTGCAATCATTACTCCAGCGCTGATTGCTGGCGCTTTTGCTGAGCGAGTCAATTTTAAGGGTTACGCGGTCTTTATTGCGTTGTGGTCTCTTCTGGTCTATAGCCCGATTTGCCATTGGGTGTGGGCTGCAGATGGTTTTCTGTTTAACCTTGGTGCTGCTGGAGCTATTGACTTTGCTGGTGGAACGGTTGTGCATATTTCGTCAGGTGTTACTGCGCTTGTGGCAGCACTCTATCTTGGCAAACGGCGCGCTTATCCAAACAACGTCATGTCTCCAAACAACTTGGTTATGACGCTTATTGGCGCAGGTTTACTTTGGGTTGGATGGTTTGGGTTTAACGCTGGCAGTGCAATTGCAAGTAACCTTGCAACAGCAAGAGCCTTGACAGTAACACAGGTTGCCGCTGCTTCGGGTGCCTTTGCGTGGATGATGATTGAGATATTCCATCACGGAAAAGCAACCAGTCTTGGTGTGGCTTCAGGAATTCTTGCTGGTCTTGTTGCTATTACGCCAGCCGCTGGTGTGGTTCAGCCTTCAGGTGCACTTGCTCTTGGCGCACTTGCCGCGGTTATCTGCTATGGAGCAATTATGCTCAAGAGCAAGCTTGGTTACGATGACAGTCTTGATGCATTTGGTGTGCATGGTGTTGGTGGTATTGTTGGTGCTTTAGCTCTCGTGTTTTTCATTCGCCCGGCATGGATGGCGGATGCAGCAGCTAAAACGATCAGCAAGAGCTGGACAATGTGGGATCAGCTTGGTGTGCAGGCTACAGCGGTTGGTGTGACTATTGGTTATGCAGCAGTAGCCTCTTTAGTGCTGTTGTTCCTGGTTGAAAAAACAATTGGTCTGCGTATCTCTGAAGATGATGAAATGTCTGGTCTCGATCACAGTATGCACGGTGAGCAGGGATATGGTCTTATCAACCTTAACTAATTTGATGCAATGAAACTGATTACAGCAATCATTCAGCCCGACAGGCTTGACCATGTTCGTGAAGCTCTGATTCAGGCCGATATTACGCGAATTACCGTCAGTCGGGTGACGGGGCACGGCAGGCAGGAGGATATTGAACTCTATCGCGGGCAGCAGATAGCGCCGAACTTGATTCCAAAAATCCGCCTTGATATTGCCGTTAATGATGAGTTTGTCGATATAACTGTTGAGACCATCATTAACTCAGCAAGTCATGGGTTGGGTGAAATTGGCGATGGAAAGATCTTTATCACACCGCTTGAAGAGTGTATCCGTATCAGAACCAAAGAGCGTGGTGGAAAAGCCATTTAAGCGGATCAAAAGCGCTGAGCAGTAGAGATGCTGCTCAGCGCTTTTGCTGTTTTCCGTTGCTTGTCGTTATGTTGGACTTACCGTCGGTTTTGACACGGATGCTGGTTGTGGAGCTGTTTGCTCCTGCGGTGGTGGAGGAGGAGCTGGAGCGGGTGGAACTCTCCAATCGGGATAATAGGTGTTGAGCCACTGAAGAGCATTGATATCACCCAGTCTGGCGGCGCGGCGAAAATCCTCCATTCGTCCATTAAGATCACCCATTTTACTTTTAGCGATTCCGCGATGAAAAAAAGCGATGCCCATTTTCTGGTCTAACTCAATTGCCTGTGAAAAATCGGGAATTGCGCCAGCAAAGTCGCCAATCATATTTTTAACAACGCCTCGGTTGTAGTAGCCAACCACTTGAAACGAGGGATCACCAACCGTAATCATGGTGGAGTAATCGTTGATTGCGTCCGAATATTTTTTGAGTTGCTGCCAAGCAATACCGCGCATTTGATACGCCATCGCAAAGGTTGAATCTTTAGAAATAGCATTGGAATAGCATTGCACGGCGTTGAGAAGATCGCCTGTTTTGTGCTGTTCAAATCCAAGATTGAACGAATCGTTCGCTGAATCAGCCAAAGCGATGTTGCATGAAAGCAGCAGCATGGTGGCAGTAGTGGTCAAAGAGTAAAAAATCCTGTTCATGAAGCGCTGCACATTGTCTGATGTTGATTGAGCGATCCGTTGCAGCCATCTGTTTTGCTGCTAAACAACGCGCTCTGCACGGTAAATAGTGAAGTTTTCAGAAATCCAACACCACTTTTTTTCTCTTTGCCACTTTTGAGGTGAGTTGGGTTATGATGCGCATGTCTGGAGGAAAAGAGAACATCAATAAAATGGATGCCTCATTCTGTTCAGCATGGCAACCCATAACGAGCGCCCTTCAGGAATTTCAGCCCGCTTTTTCTATCTTCCCCATGTCCATCAATCTGTCCAATCAATCCGTTCATCTACCTCTTTTGTAATCGGTCATGTTCAAAATAAGCCTCGATGAGTTTGAAGGACCGCTTGACTTACTGCTGTTTTTTATCAAGCGCGACGAGCTTGATATCTACAATATTCCGATTTCAAAAATCACTGCAGATTTTATCAGTTATATCGGCGATGCCCGCAACCTTAACCTTGAAGTTGCGGCTGACTTCATCTACATGGCATCGGTGCTGATGAGCATCAAGGC
Source organism: uncultured Chlorobiaceae bacterium (assembly GCA_903874585.1). Classification (GTDB taxonomy): domain Bacteria; phylum Bacteroidota; class Chlorobiia; order Chlorobiales; family Chlorobiaceae; genus Chlorobium. Next base: position 4,161 of record CAIQSY010000216.1, read on the forward strand.
GAAAATGCTCTTGCCTCGTCCGACAGCAGAGAGTGCTGAAACGGATGAATTTGATCCTCGAACGGAGCTGGTGCAGCGGTTGCTGGAATACAAGCAGATTAAAGAGGCAGCCGTTGCGCTGGCGCAGCTTGCGGAAGTACGAGAATTTCTTTTTCCGCGAGGCATGTTTGAGGAGTTTGAACCCGACATTGCCGATGACCTTGATGAACCGCAGCGTCGCCCAACGCTGTACCAACTCATGCTGGCATATAAAGCGGTGCTCAATAACCAGCCGCGCCCGATGACGCGCAATGTTGCCGATGCGCCCGTCACGATTGAGGAGCAGAGCGCGTTGATTTTATTGCGATTACAGACGGCAACGCCAATCTCTTTTTTCTCCATTCTTGAAGGTATTACCGAACCTCTTATTTTTGTTGTTACCTTTCTTGCCGTGCTTGAGCTTTGTAAAAATCGACGGATTTCCGTGCTGCTCAATGATGACCGCAACGACTTTTGGATAATGCTGAAAACAGACCATATTTCAGCTCACATAACCTCATAAATTGAAAGTACCTATGCCAGAAATTACGCCATTCAAGGGGATGTTGTACAGCCCCGAACGTCTTAAAAATGCAGACGAGCTGATTTGCCCGCCTTACGATATTATCCCCGCTGCACAACAGCAGTCGCTTTATAAAAGCTCTGAATTTAACGCGATACGCCTTGAGCTGCCGATGGAGGATGACCCTTACGCGGCTGCTGCTTCCCGCATTGAGGAGTGGTTGCGTTCAGGCGATCTTTGCTCCGATGCAGCGCCTGCCATCTACCCATATTTTCAGACTTTTGATGATCATGAGGGTAAAAGCCATACGCGCTGTGGTTTTTTTGCGGCAATGCGGTTGTACGACTTTTCTGCCAAAATGGTGCTGCCACACGAAAAAACGCTTTCAGGTCCAAAAGCTGATCGCCTTAATCTCTTCCGCAAAACCAAAACCAACATCAGCAGCATTTTCGGGCTTTATGCCGATGAAGGCAAAACCGTTGATCGCTTGATGAAGAGCTTTGCGGAAACTCATGCGCCAATTGTGGATGCGATGTTTCAGGGCGTGAGAAATCAGATGTGGCGCATCACGGAGCCGGAGCTGATTGCGCAGTTCCAGCAATCGCTTGAGCAGCGGGTGGCATACATTGCCGACGGGCATCATCGTTACGATACCGGCGTGAATTACCGCAACGAGCGGGCGGCAGCAAATCCAGCGCATAACGGCACGGAGCCCTATAACTTTATCCTCACCTATCTTGCCAATATCCATGATGAAGGGTTGCTCATTTTCCCACTTCATCGTTTGGTACACAGTTTGTCGCATTTTGATATTGCCACGTTAAAACAGCAGCTTGCCGAGCATTTTACCATCACGGAGTTGAGTGATCGAGCAGCTTTGAAACAGTTTCTCGATCGTGAATCATCGAACTATGCGTACGGCGTTGTTACGAAAGATGCGCTCTTTGGCATCAGCTTGAAGAGCGACCTGCATTCGCTGGTTGATCCGGCACGTCCCGAGGCGTTGCGTGATCTTGGGCTTGTGTTGCTGCACGACCATATTTTTGGCACACTGCTTGGTATTTCGCAGGAGGCGATGGCAAAGCAAAGCAATCTGCTTTATGTGCACGATGACCACGAGGTTTTTGAGGCGGTGGAGTCGGGTGCAGTCCAGATAGGATTTGTGGTGAAGCCAACCACTGTTCAGCAGGTGCTTGCCGTGTCGGAGTCAGGCGAGGTGATGCCACAGAAATCGACCTTTTTCTATCCTAAAATTATGACAGGACTTCTCTTTAATTCGATTGCCTGACCCGTTCATGACTGAAGAGTTTCTTTCCCGCTCCGAGCTGCAGACGCGCGACATTGCCAAGCAATGCGCCGCGCGTCTGCACGAGGGCGATATTGTATTGCTTACTGGTCAGCTTGGCGCAGGAAAAACCGTATTTATGCGCGGCATTACGGAGTTTTTTATGTGCAGCGAGCAGCTCTCCAGTCCTACTTTTTCTCTCTTTAATATCTATGAGGGCGAGCTGGAGGGCGAGCCGGTTGCGCTGCACCATTTCGATCTTTATCGAATTGAATCGCCTCGTGAGCTGGAGGCGATCGGTTTCGACGAATATCTCGACAGCGGCTATATCTCGGTGGTGGAGTGGGGTGAACGATTCCCCGAATACGCATCGCGTTATACCGTGCAAGTCTCCCTTGAATACGCAGGCGACGAGAGCCGCCGGATTGTGATTAAAACGTCTATCTGAATGAATATTCTTGCCATAGAGTGTACCCACGAAGCGCTGAGTGTTGCAATCTCGCGCTCCGGCGCTGTTACCGAAGCAAGCTCCGCCGATTGGAAAAAGGCGGCTGAATCACTGGTGCCGCTGATTGATGAGGTGATGCAGAAGAGCGCTCTGGAACGAAAAGCACTTGATGCCGTTGCCATCTCCTCAGGTCCCGGCTCCTTTACCGCGCTGCGCATTGGCATGTCGGTTGCGAAAGGGGTGGCGTATGGACTCGGTATTCCACTGCTGCCGGTGCCAACCATGCCGGCAATGGCTGCATCACTCGGCGCCCGTGATGGCGCGGTGATGGCGGTTATTCAATCGCGCAAAGGCGAGTATTACTACGCCGACTATAGCGCCACGGAGCTTGCCTCCGGCGTTTGGCACAACGACGTTATGCGCGGTTCGCTTGATGATGTTATGGCTGCCGCCACGCAAGGCTCAGGCGCTCGGGTTGTTGTTGCCCGCCATATTGAGCCGCTGCGTCTTGCGCTTGCTAGCTCCAGCACGCACTACGCCGAAGCTGACTTCTTTTCCGCATCATCGCTTTTCCTTGCTGCGGAAAAGCTCTTTGTGCAGGCAACGGCGTCATCACTTGGGGAGATTATGCCGGATTATCGGCAGGGGTTTACGCCGAATGGTGGGTGAAAAATCAATTTTTCCTTTACCAACAACCATCAAAACGATAGCTGTTATCTTAGTAATGTCATGGTGATAGTCGCTCTTTTGCTTAAATTATCCCTTACAGTTTTTTCTCTTTTTGTGAAATTTCATTCTGGATGTTTTCATGCGAATTGCTATTACCCCCCAAGTTCTTGAGTGGGCGCTGCAACGGTCTGGCCGACAGGAGAAGTTGGAACAGAAATTCACAAAGATAGGCGAATGGCTTAGTGGAACTGTTAAGCCAACGTTTCTTCAATTGCAGGAATTTGCAAAGGCGGCGGCTGTTCCATTTGGATATCTTTTGCTCGAATCTCCCCCCGAAGAGCAACTCCCAATTGCAAATTATCGAACACTAACCAGCAAGCCAGAGCACCAATTCACTCCTGAACTTATAGACACAATTCAACTGATGCAACGTCGGCAGAATTGGATGAGGGAATATCTTATTTCCGAGGGGCATAGTAGGCTTTCGTTTGTAGGTTCCGATTCACTCAGTGTAAATCCTGTAATAATTGCGCAGCACATCAGAGATACCATTGGGATTGAAGAAGGGTGGGCTGAACGACAACCCTCTTGGCAAGAGGCATTAAAAACAGTAATCCATCTGGTTGAAGATGCGGGAATATTAGTTATGTCCAATGGTATTGTTGAGAACAATACACATCGAAAGCTTAATCCTGCAGAATTTAGAGGATTTGTTCTTGTCGATGAGTATGCCCCTCTTGTATTTATTAATGGGGTTGATGGAAAGGCAGCTCGGATGTTTACTCTTGCCCATGAACTTGCCCATATTTGGCTTGGCACAAGTGCGGCTTTTGATTTACACGATTTGCAGCCAGCAAATAATGAGACCGAACTTGCCTGTAACCGTATAGCAGCAGAGTTTCTTGTTCCCTCGAGTGTTTTAATGGAGCTATGGCAACAACTCTCCATAAAGGATAACCCTTATCAGCTACTATCAAGAAGATTCAAGGTTAGTGAAATTGTTGTAGCACGACGTCTTCTCGATTTAGAGCTTATCAACCGTGATGCATTCTTTCGATTTTATAACGATTGGCAGGCGAATGAACAGAGATTATCTCATAAAGCTGATGATGATGGTGGTGGCGGTAATTTTTATGCCAGCCAGAATATTCGTATTGGTCAACGTTTTGGTGATATGCTGACCCGTTCAGTCAAAAATGGAACGACCGGGTACAGCGAGGCTTGGCGATTGACAAACCTGAAAAAGAATACTTTTCAGGAATACGCAAAAATTTTTTGGGAGAAGCGTATGAGATCAGCTTTTCCGGCTTAAACAACAGGACATTCTCGACTTTCCATGTTGGTGGTAATAACTGCTGCTAATGGGTCGTTGTTAAGCTTTGCATGAAATGGGGGGTTCGTTACTATGGCTCTGAATTTAGATTATGCTAAGCTAAACCTATATTACGCGGAGAACCATTTATTTGATATTTCATTGTTATAAGTTCAAAAGTAAAATAATAATTAAATATATAATGCCTAAAACAAACGGAAAATAGTACACAAAATTTTCAATTGGTTTATCGACTTTTGTTAATGATTTATCTATAAATCTGTCAAATGTACCAAGTGAAAAGTGTATGTTTTTAATCCAATTATTCAACTCAGTAATTTCCTTTTCATACTTTTTTTTAATATGCTCTTCCTTGTGTTTATTAAAATCCGCACTTGAGCTTTTATGGTAATTTTCTTGTTGATGATTACTTCTATTTGTTGTAACTCCAATATTGATATTAAAATATTCTTTATAAATTTTATCGTAGGTTTCTTTCCGAATTGAATTTGAAAAGATTTCATATGCTTCATTAATTTCTTGCATTTTATGCAAAGCAATTGGATTTGAATTTCTATCCGGATGCCAAAATATTGCAAGTTTTCTGTAAGAAACTTTTATTTCTTCCTGTGAGGAAGTTATTTTGACATTTAGGATTTTGTAATAGTCTTTAATCATTTATAGAAATTGTTAAAAAAGTCATCGTAATTATTACTTTTATTGATATGGGCTTCCATTTTTCCAAAATATGCTCTTTTCTTTTTGAGGTATCCTGCATATGTGCTTAATTCTGTCGCAATCATCAAAAAAGCAATCAATCCAATTACTGACCAAAGTCCTGTAATTATCATTACAATAACAAAAAATCCATTGTTTTTCGTCAAATCTTTTGCAATCGTTAATATCAAAGAAATTGGAAATGAAATTAAAGCACCTATCAAAAATTTAAAAAGCAAACTATAATTATTCGTTATTGTGTCATTTGGATCAATGAGTGAGAAATTTTGGTCAGTTTGAAGTTTTTGTTTTAGCCGTAAATATTCATATTCTGAAATTGCTTTCGGTTCTCTGAATGAATAATGTTTAACTGTGTATCTTATTGCCATTGTTTAATGTGTTTAGTTTGGTGTTGATTGTCTAAAAACTGACGCATACTGTTTTATCACATGTATTTATTCAATCGCTTCAAAATATGTTTCAATGTCTTGACACAAATCATTGATAGATAAAATTGTTGCTTCAAATATTCTTTTATTATCATAACATTTCAATTGCTCACTAATTGAACTTAAATCTTCGTAATTACCAACAAGTTCAACTTCATCAATTTCATTTGTGTAGTAAAGCGATTTTAGCTTTTTCTCTATGCTTATCAAGTCAAATAACGAATTGAAATTTGAAAACATATTGATGTGCTTTTTTTTCAATCCGATAGGCAGAATATATTTTTCTCTCGAAAAAAGCTTTGTGCATTCGAAATAGGAAGTTATCCAAAGGGAAGATATTCTACTGTAGTTTTCAGGACTTGATTTTTCCAAGCCGATCATTTTTTCAGTTAATTCCTTAAAGCCGGTAATTGATTGAAAAATTTTGCTTAATGATTTTATTTGCAATTGGTTATAGTAAGAGTATTTTATTTCTTTCTTTTTTAGTTGATTTTTGAAAGACTCAATTCTTTTTGAAGTGATAATAGCTTGCACTATATTTCCAAGTATTATTATAGCTGGGGTCAATAAATAGGAATACTGTTGCCATAAGTCTCTAATTAATTTTTCTGTCATTTCTCAACCCAATAAGAAGAATTTCTAAAATAATCTTCATCTGACCAGTTACTTCCTATATCTCCACTTCTATTTCTTGTACGGTTAGGAGGAGAACTGCCCATATGTGTTTCAACTTCATATAATTTACCTTTTTTCAAATCTATTATAGAGATGATATTTTCCAATTTTGAAGCAGGACTTCCATTTGAATAAGTCCCAACTTGATGGCTCGCAGATTCGCTTATGATAAGAAATTTCAATGAATCTGGGTTGTGTGTGACATTATAGCCATTTTCGCAGAAAAGTTTATTCAAAGCCATATACGGTTTTATTTCAACATTTCGTCTGTTCCACAAACAATAAAATCCACCATTAATTTTCGCAAATTGACTGCTCTCAACAGTTAATTTTTCATTTCTAAACTTTTCAATTATTTCTCGAGTAGAAGTGATGGCTAGCGTGTCATATTCTTTCATTGCAGATGCCATTCTCTCGTCATAACTTTTATAGCTTTTATCTTTACATCCTATGAGAATACAAATCAATAAAACTATTGTTAATACTTTGTTCATTTATTTTTTTGTTTTTGGCTCTCCGCCGATTATAGTGGGAATAGAAGTAATAAGTGTTTAGCTTAGCGTAATTATAAATACAGTGTGATAATAACGAACCCACCCATTTCATGCAACGCTTAACGACAACCCATTATCAGCAGTTATTGAGCATTACCACCAACATGGAAATTAGAGGATGCCCTGTTGTTGAAGCCGGGAAAGCAGATAGCAATTCATCTTGAATACACCGGTAAAAAGGTTGACTGCCTGGACTGTGGAAAAAGGAGCAGCATCTATACTATTTCAAGCACAGAATAACCAATGCCGCATCAGAGGGGCTCAACAGCAAAATCCAGCTTTACAAGGCATCGGCGAGAGGCTTTCATAGCTTCCTGAGCTACCGTACCAGAATATTGTTTTTCTGTGGGAAACTGAACATGGCTATCGCATGATGAAGGAGTACAATATTACTTCAAACCATGAAATTTTTATGAAGAACCCAAAAATTAGGTTCTTATATTTCTGTTGATGTTAACGCTATCCATAAAAAATTACTAATTCCTTTATTTTAAGGCATATACCGTCATTCCAATGATCTAACTCGTTACCAGTGCCGATATTCACTCCCAACCTCTCCATATTGCCGCCATCGCAGCTTCGCCTCTGGCCAGAGCTTGCTGCAACGCCTGATATGTTCACTCTTTATGGCGGAACAGCGCTCGCATTACGTCTGGGTCATCGTACCTCAGTTGATTTTGATTTTTTTTCTCCAATCCCCTTTGATCCTGACAAGCTTGCAGCCTCGATTCCTTATCTCAAAGGAGCAGAGCGCGTACAGGTTGGAGCGAATACGCTGACGTGTCGTGTTCAGCGTGATGGGCCTGTTTTGATCTCGTTTTTTGGAGGTTTAGGGCTTGGGCAGGTTGCCCCACGTGATCAGGTTGAGGGAAACTCTCTTTTTATAGCATCGTTACTTGATATTGCAGGAACAACAGTTGCTGTTGTGCAAAAACGAGCAGAGGTAAAAGATTATCTCGATATTGATGCGCTGTTGCAACATGGCATTGATTTACCGACCGCTTTGGCGGCTGGTGGTGTGGTTTATGGAAACAGTTTCAATCCGTTGATTACCTTGAAGGCTCTCTCTTTTTTTGATGATCTTCCAACATTATCCACAGAGATACGCAAACGTTTATTACTGGCTGTTGAACAAGTTGCTCTACAATCTCTTCCAGTGCTGATACCCTACGTAAAACGAAGAGATGAACATGGAGAAACCCCATGAAACCACTACCCGTAACTCCTGAACTCCTCAAAGTTGCAGAGCGAGTTGTATGGGTTCAAACCCCCAGAAGAGGCGCTTGCCGATCCGCTCCATTTTTTAGCGCATGTTATGACGTTTGGCACGCTTGAGGATGTCATTGCACTGGATGTCATTGTGGGAAACGAGGAGTACCGTGAAGTTCTGGAACATGCGCCGCCGGGTATTTTTGACGCGCGTTCGTGGGCTTACTGGCATCTGAAATGCGGTTATCAATCAACGCCACCGTTGCCAAACCGTGCTGATCTTTTTGGTGGGACAACTCCATGATGTTGAGTCATCAAAAGGATACACGCAACTCAAAAAAAGTCGGGCAGATAGTGTAAATTGAACAACACGATTGATATCATGTATCCACTTCATATTCTTTTCGGGAGAAAAAATGACACGGCTTATAATTCATAAAGATAAGATGCAGGATGTTTTGATGAGTTTTTTAAGCACTCTTCAAACAGATGAAATCCGTATGGAGTTTGATGGCAAGCATTTTTTTGCGGAGCCAGTTCGGGAAAGAACCGTTCTGGATATGTTGGCAGAGCAGGCTGATGATTTTGGCCCGGCAGATCTCTCCCTGAATGTCGATCATTATCTTTACGGACATCCCAAAAGGATGGAGTAAAACAAATCTGTCATGTAATTGATGATTTTTGTGTTTTCTGATAAATATTTAAATATTAAAAAGTTAAAAAGCCATAAGAGGAGGGATAACAAAATGCACATAAAAGATATTCCACAGCTTGACCAGCTTAGCATCTCTGATAAAATTCTTCTTGTTGAGGAGTTGTGGGACAATATTTATTCCGAAGCCGATCAAGTTCCTGTTCCACAAAGTCATATTGCTGAACTTGAAAACAGACTTGCCAGATACACAGCTCATCCCGAGACCTTACTCTCTTTTGATGAACTGCGCACAAGAATAGAATCAAGGAAATGAGGTATTCTTTGCAGTTTCTTCCTGAAGTGGAAGATGATGTTATGGCAGCTTATGTTTGGTATAACGCCAAAGCAGATGCTATTGCTGAAGATTTTCTTCGCGTTTTTTATGCCTCTGCATACGAGATTACACAGTATCCGTTACTCTATCTCAAAGTGCACAAAAATTTTAGACGGCGTTTGATCCGACAATTTCCCTATGCTCTCTATTTTACAATAAATAACAACACTGTTATTGTTTTTGGATTGTTTCATTGTGCACGCAATCCGATGTTTATACAATCTACTCTTCAGAGATGAGATGTATAATGAACCAATTGTTTTTGCAGTATGGAGATAAGAGCCTGTGAGAGCAGAGACGTTGCGGAGATTTGCGCCATCTACAATCACTACATCAGCAGCACAACCATTTCGTTTGAGGAAACGCCGGTTTCTATTGTGGCTATGCAGGCGCGAGTCGAGGCGATTCAGCAGCACTATCCGTGGCTTGTCTGCTGCGATAATGGCGACGTTGTGGGCTTTGCCTATGCAGCACGATGGAAAGAGCGGAGCGCATATCGCCACACTGCAGAATCAACCGTTTACGTAAAAAAAGATGCGGTTGGCAAAGGGTATGGTCACGCGCTTTATACGCAGTTGTTCGATGCTCTTGCCTGCATGGACATTCATGTTGTGGTTGCCTGCATTGCGTTGCCGAACGATGCAAGTGTTGGTTTGCATGAACGTTGTGGCTTTTGTAAGGTTGCGCATTTCTCGCAAGTTGGGTACAAATTCGGGCAGTGGCAGGATGTTGGTTATTGGCAACGTACCTTGCCAAATGAAAATCGCTCCTTTTTTTGATGCTTTATCCTTACCTTTCTTGTATTGACAATGGTTGGCAAGATGCCAGCTTTTTGATGACGGAGTTTAACCTATTCGCAGCCGTTATGGCAAAGGAGAACGCACATGTCTGATGCACTGTTAACGACAATTGTTTCTGGTATTCTTGCCGGAATGTTTCAATTGCTTTCCAAACGCATGGATCTTCACAAATCCTCTGCTGCTGCACAGAACTCCCCAACCCCAGCGAATCCATCCACACCCTCCATACCCGCCACTCCGCCAGCAAGTGGCAGCGTCAATTATAGCTTGGTGATAAAACAGATTGGAATTTTGCAGTTTGTGCTGAATATCGTCGGCTTTTTTGTCGGTTTTCTAATGGCATCAACGGATGCAAATCAGGAGACGCTCCTGGCAAGCGCTCTTCTTGTCGGCACTATCGCCCTTATCGCACTCTTTTTCTGGGCGGCGTTATCTCTCGATAAATCATTGCTTTGGAAGCATCTTGCTGTTGTGGCACTTGGTGTTGCCATAACAACGTTACTTGTTAACTCGATAATTTTACAAATGCCGATATCGTTGGCGAGCCTCGGTTTTGCCCTTGTACAAAGCTTTGCCTGCATGGGCATTGGTGGCGTGATTGCTCAAACAATGAAACGCTGAGGCGGATACCTCCAGACCATGTTGAGGCGTTGCAAGTGCCGCGACTCTTCATCGCTGCCGCGGCGGTTGCGCAGCACCCATAACCCAAGCACTCCGCGTACTTCTCTCCATCCAAAATTCAAAACTCAACATCCAAAATCCGTCCATAATTGGGGATTATTTCTTACCTTTCGCCGTTACAAACACAGCCACACAACCATAAAATATTATTATTGCACATGTCTGATCCTGTTATAAAAAGGGCGCTGGTTTCGGTTTCTGATAAAACCGGTATTGTGGATTTTTGCCGGGCACTTTCGGGCTTTGGTGTTGAGATTTTTTCAACTGGCGGCACGCTGAAGTCGCTTCAGGATGCGGGCGTCAATGCCGCTTCCATTTCAACCATCACCGGATTTCCTGAAATTATGGATGGTCGCGTTAAAACGCTGCACCCGAAAATTCACGGCGGATTGCTTGCCGTCAGAGAGAACGCTGACCACGTCAAGCAGGCGACTGAGAACGGTATCGGCTTTATTGATATGGTTGTGGTGAACCTCTATCCTTTTGAAGCAACGGTGGCAAAGCCCGATGTTACGTTCGAGGATGCTATTGAGAATATTGATATTGGCGGTCCGTCAATGTTGCGCAGTGCTGCTAAGAATAACGAGTCGGTTACGGTGGTCACTGACAGTGCTGATTATGCGCTTGTGCTGCAGGAGATGCAGGAGAACAACGGTGCCACCAAGCGTGCAACCCGTCTCGCTTTAGCCAAAAAAGTGTTTGCGCTGACCTCTCGCTACGATAATGCTATTGCGGCTTATTTGACGAACGCTGTTAGCGCTGGTGAACAGGCAGCAGAGGCGACGATGAGCGTTAAGCTTGAGCGTGAACTCGATATGCGTTATGGCGAGAATCCTCATCAGAGCGCCGGTTTGTATTGCCTTACCGACAGCAATGGTACTCGCTCGTTTGCCGACTTTTTCGAGAAACTGCATGGCAAGGAGCTTTCTTATAATAATATGCTCGATATTGCCGCAGCAACGTCGCTGATTGAAGAGTTCCGTGGTGAAGAGCCGACGGTCGTCATTATAAAACACACCAATCCGTGCGGTGTCGCGCAGGCGCCGACGCTTGTTGAAGCGTATCGCCGCGCATTTTCAACCGATACCCAAGCACCGTTTGGTGGGATTATCGCCTTTAATCGTCCGCTTGATATGGATGCAGCGATGGCGGTGAATGAAATCTTTACCGAGATTCTTATTGCTCCCTCTTTTGAGGATGGCGTTCTTGAGTTGTTGATGAAGAAGAAAGATCGCAGGCTTGTGGTGCAGAAAAAGGCGTTACTGCAAGGCGGCTGGGAGTTCAAGTCCACGCCGTTCGGTATGCTGGTGCAGGAGCGCGACAGCAAGATTGTTGCCAAAGAGGATCTCAAAGTTGTCACAAAACGGCAGCCAACCGAAGAAGAGATTGCTGACCTGATGTTTGCCTGGAAAATCTGTAAGCATATCAAGTCAAACACTATTCTTTACGTCAAAAACCGCCAGACTTTTGGCGTTGGTGCGGGTCAGATGTCGCGCGTTGATTCCTCAAAAATTGCACGCTGGAAAGCCTCCGAAGTCAATCTCGATCTTCACGGTTCAGTGGTCGCTTCAGATGCCTTTTTCCCATTTGCCGACGGCCTTTTGGCGGCTGCCGAAGCGGGCGTTACCGCTGTTATTCAGCCCGGCGGCTCCATTCGCGATAACGAAGTCATCGAGGCGGCTGATGCCAATAATCTCGCCATGGTCTTTACTGGCATGAGGCATTTCAAACACTAAGCAAGGTAAAAAGTCTTTCTTTTCGTCTCTCACCCCAACGATTTCGCAGGTTGGGGTGAAGAGCGATTCTCAACAATCCATTTTGCCTTTCACTTAAGTGTTACTTTTCCGCTGGTTTCTCTTGTCAGATCGTCCCCATTTTTTTTCAAATTCTCCTCAACAGCCTGCGCATTACGTTTTAGTCGGCGCAACCCGATGCGGAAAATCGGTGTTCCATAAAACAGCTTCCGAAAGCTTGATTTCGTCAAATTGAAAATCTCTTCCGTCGAGAGATTGAGTAACTCTTGGCGAATGGTAAACAACTCATGTGCGGAAATGCTTGCTTGCTGGTTGTAGGGGCAAGCCTCTTGGCAGAGGTCGCAGCCGAAAAGCCACTCGCCAATCATTGCTGCCTCATCAGGCGTAAACTCTCGCTTCAGCTCAATCGTCAGGTAGGATATGCAGCGCGATGCGTCAATTTTGCCCGGCGCAATGAGCGCTCCCGTTGGGCAGCTTTCAAGGCAGGCTTGGCAACTGCCGCAATAATTAGGCAACATCAGCGGCGTTGAACGAATCTCTCGATCGAGCAATATCTCCCCAAGAAAAATGTATGAACCGGCAGAGGGAACTTTCAGCAGCGTATTTTTTCCCGTTTTGCCAATGCCCGCAACCTCTGCCCAGTTTTTTTCAAGCAGCGGCGAGCTATCCACCGCAATGAATGCCGCGAGTGGTTCGCCCATAATCCGCTTTATTGCCGCAAGAAGCTTCTCCAACTTCGTCCGCATCACCGTGTGGTAGTCCTCAATCAGCGCATATCGGGAAATCTTGGGGAAGCCGTCGTGATACTCGATTGGATAGTTGTAGCTGATTGCTGTGGAGATGATGGTCTGTACGTTCGGCAGCAACAGTGCGGGATTGGTTCGCTCCGCCATGTTGGTTTCGAGGTAGTGCATTTCGCCATTCCGATGCTCCTCAATCATTGCAGTAACTCGCTTTATTGCAACAGGTTGCGGCGTTGGTGCTGCAAACCCAAGAGCCGCAAATCCCAGCCGTGCAGCCTCTTTGCGGATTTGGAGCGCAAGATTTGTGGGGTGGTCAGTCATGGCAGAGTTGCTTTATTGAGGAGAGGATTGGTCAGGTCTGGCAATGTATTGAAAATATTCTGCAGTTGGCGTGGGTAGAGAAAAACGATATTTTGCTCTTGCGTAAAAGTTCTGAACGTTGTCGTTTTTCCCAATTTTAAGTTGCCAATAGCGGTTCGTCAGAGACGACAGTCAATGTCGATTGGAAATCGGGTGAGTCTGTAATAATTGCAGTATTCCGCACCGATCTGCTATGGTTTAACAATCGATCCGTTTTTCTTACTGCATTGAGCAGTTGATTTGTACTAACCTTAAAATAGTGAGGATTTTAATGAAGAAATGGGATTTTAAAAATGAAGTGGAGCGTTGTGTTAAGGATATAAATAGTCAGTTTGGAAAGCGTGTCTTGCAAATTGCGAGTATACAAACACAATGGGAGAGAGGCAACGGTTCAGTACAGCGTGTGGATACAGAACGTCTGGCTACTTTGTCAATTAATTGGCATGACGGTTTTCTCGGGGTTGGTTGCGATGGCAAGAAAATGGGTATTAATGATTATTTGGCACAAGACTATTCTATTTATCAGAAGAATACTCAAA
>CAIQSY010000217.1 GCA_903874585.1 uncultured Chlorobiaceae bacterium
ACGCATCAGCACCGCACAAGGCGGCTGATCCGGTGCTTGCGGCGGCGCACATTATTACCGCAGTGCAACATCTTGTCAGCCGTGTTGCTCCTCCATACGAGCCTGCAGTTGTGTCAATTGCCTCTATTAATGGTGGCCACACCACCAATGTTATTCCACGGCAAGTGACCATGGCGGGCACCATGCGCACCATGAACGAGCAGCTACGTGCACAGCTTCAGGAGCGCTTGCATCAGACGTCAACGCATATAGCTGCAGGGCTTGGTGTAGAGGCTGAGTTAGAAATTCGGCAAGGATATCCGGTATTGTACAATAATCCAGCAGTTACTGAGCAGGCAGAGCAGATGTGTGCAGAGTATCTCGGACGTGAACATGTGCAGTATTGCGAACCACTTATGACCGCCGAAGATTTTTCGCATTATCTCCAAGTATGCCCCGGCACCTTCTGGCAAATTGGTACCGGCATGTCAGATGGCGATTGCACCAATATGCTCCATTCACCAACCTTCAATCCCGAAGAGCTGGCTCTTGAACTTGGCAGTGGCTTATTCGCCTATGCCGCTGTGCGTTTTCTTGCGTCAGTGTAATCGTTTTTGTTAACTCAAACCCTCTCCCACTCAAACTTGCTGACGTTTCTCGCTTTCGGATCAAAGACGATGCCAATCAGATAGCGTTCACCATCATATTTCTCGTAATATTTCATCTTCCTGATCTGCTCAAGTGGCTCCCCGTCGGTCACCTTGAACTCAAAGAGAAAGGTTCTCTCTTGAGTTTTTAGCGTTAAATCAATTCTGCCCTTGTTGCTTACATCTTCTGCTACTATATCCACGCCCGTACTTGCAAAATAGGCATAGAGCACGCTTGCATAAAAGCCTTCATAACTTTCGATATAGTTATTGGTGAAATTATTGTAGGCAATGCTTGCAAAAAGTCGTTTAATAACATCTTCTAAACTTCCAACATCTCCCGTGTTAATGATAGTATATAAATCATATCGAATCGGCTCTTGATTTGAAACGGTCGTTATCTCCTGCAAAAGATAATCGTTAAAACTGATTTGCACCTCCTTATTAGGAAATCCCAATTCGTAGCTAACTCCCATGCTTGTTGAAAGCAATCGCTTGATCGTCAAATAGCCGGCTTGAAATAAAATTGTTTCAAGATTAAGATTTTCAAGATTAAAGCTATTGACTGTACTTTTTTTTACTTTGAGTGTTAAAAAATCAGGAATAAAATAATTTGTTTTTTTGATTAGCTCAGTTAAGAAACGTGGTGTACCTGTTTCAAACCAATAACTGTCAAACACATCATTGTTCTTAATAAAAAGCAGAATATCGTACGGGTTATAGACTTTGTCCCCAAGAAAGTTATAGCCATTGTACCAGCGTTTAACCTCGTCCATATCCACGCCTTCGAGATACGGCGCAAAAACGGTATCAACATCATGCTGGGTATAACCACAGACATTGCCATAATCGGGATTCAGGCTGATATCTTCGAGATTGTTCAGTCCGCTAAAGAGCGAGACTTTGGAGAACTTACTTACACCAGTCAGAAAGGTAAAGCGTAAATATTCATCATTCTCTTTTATTTTGGTATAAAAGTCACGCATTCCATCCCGTATAACGAGAGCCTCTGGAATATTCTCAATATTATCAAGAATCGGCTTATCATACTCGTCAATCAGAATAACAACCTTCTGCTGATATTTCTCAAATGCTTTTTTAATTAATTCCTCGAAGAAATATTTTGCTTTTGATTTATCTTCGCACACCAGCTCAAGCCGTTCTTCATTGGATTTGAGTATATGCAGCAAATCCTCTTCAAGGTCCTCCTTCGAGTGAATCCCGCCACTGAAACTTATTTTGATGACTGGATATTTTATCTTCCAATTCCATTGCTTTTCGATGAGCAACCCTTGGAAAAGTTCTTGCTTTCCTTCAAAAATATTTTTCAGCGTATCGAGAAACAGGCTTTTTCCGAATCGC
>CAIQSY010000218.1 GCA_903874585.1 uncultured Chlorobiaceae bacterium
GTATCGCTTCGGAGCCATGTTCGTCGCTGAGCTGGCGATATTCCACCATGCAGTCAACAAGGCGCTGAATCGCCGCCGAATCAATCCGTTTTTCAGCATCAACATCTTTACCAAGCCGCACAATAGTCTGCTTATGGAAAATCGGCATAACAGAGCCACTTGAAGGCTCAAGATCGGCAATCAGCAACAGTGCGGTGTTGGTGCCGATATCAAGAGAAGAAATTCGTTTTTTCATCGTGAAGGTAATGGACGGATAAAAGCTGAGAGCCACTCATCTTCGTAGATGGTTTGCACCATCTCGTAGCCAAGCTCTTTTTGTAGTTTTTTCAGCCACGGTTCGTCATACACAAGAACGCCGGAAAGGAGCACTGGCGCAGCGGGCGCATATTTGCGAATGGCAGGCAGAATGCGATCAATAACGTTTTTATTGATGTTGGCAAGAATAAAGTCGTAGCCCTCTTTCAAATTGGTGATAAGATCCTCCTCCGCATCAAGCAGCTTGATGATAATATCCTCTGCATGGTTTTCGGCAATATTCTCCTCCGCATTTTCCGCAGCCCACGCATTATTGTCAAAAGCGAGAATCGGCAGATTATTGCCAAGTTTGCGGGCGGCAATAGCAAGCACGCCAGTACCGGTACCGATATCCATGATTTTTTTATCCCGCAGATCGAGCTGCTCCATCTGCCGCAGCATCAGGCGCGTCGTGGCATGATAGCCAGTACCGAACGACATTTTCGGGTTGATTTCGATAACAATTTGACCGGGTTTCGCTTGTGTTCCCTTGTTTTTCTGCACAATCAGTAAGCGATCGGATATTTCGATAGGCTCCAATGTCGCCTCCCACTCCGCGTTCCAGTTACGATCGGCAATCAAGGAGACCTCATACTCGGGCACACTCCCAAGCCGCTCAAGCAACACAGTACAAATTGCCTCCTCCTTCTCCGCCGTCCATTCGTCTTCCGGCAGATACGCAAGCAATTGGTGATCCTCCTCAAGGAACGACTCCACACCTTCACCGGCAAGCAGCGCAATGCAAAGGTCGTGATACTCCGCCTCAAGCTCAAACGTCAGTTCAAAATAATTATGTAATCCGGTATGCGGCATAGCGAGAGATGATTGAAACGATTGAAACAATTCGATGGCGGAATATAGCGTTTTCAACTTGTAATACGGCTCAGTAGGTCGTTATCAAACGCGAGCCAAAGGTGGTAAGCTCTCCGGCACTGCACGGCAGAATTATGCCAAACTCTTGTGGAT
This sequence comes from uncultured Chlorobiaceae bacterium, assembly GCA_903874585.1. Classification (GTDB taxonomy): domain Bacteria; phylum Bacteroidota; class Chlorobiia; order Chlorobiales; family Chlorobiaceae; genus Chlorobium. The sequence goes on from CAIQSY010000218.1 coordinate 1,261, forward strand.
GAAGGTACTGCACAAAGCGGGAACAATCGAAAGCATCTTGATAAAAAATGCGGGGAGTTCTGAAGGGAAACTTTCCGGATCCTCAATCAATTTTTTCATACGATCAGAATAGGGAGTCAGTACCTTCCTGACATCGGCTTTCGGAAAGTCGGTTTTACTAAACCACCAGACAGTGTTGACCGAATCCTTTGCACGAAGCTTTCGTTTGTTGACCCATTCAATTGGTGATGGCAACTTTGCCGGATTGAACCAATAGAAATCCTCCGCCAGTTGAAACCCGATCTCATCGCAGAAAGTCAGGAGTACCCGGAAGTTGTACAGAGAACGTGATGGAACACCAGAACGATATGCTCAAACGGTCGTCCTTAACCCTGATAAAAAAGAGTAACTTTTTTTAAAAACGGCGACATTTCTGTTGACATTTACCAACCCGCGTCTTTGTGGAGGATATCGTCAATATTCTTGAAGGTCCGTTCAAACAATGCTTTTCTCCCTGATAACCGCTGCTGATAATGATGAATTTGCCGCCATCCAATGGCTCTGGCGCACTGGAAAACGTCTGGAATATAGCATAGACAAACGTTATGCAACCATCACCTGCGGATTGTTGATAGATGAAAACCTTTTTTCAAAACATGAAAACTTTTATAACAACTTTGATGTTACGACAGAAAAGACTAAAATAGTCCTGTTTATAGCTTCTTTACTTTTCAAGAAACCAAAACCAAAATAAAACCATGCAAATCACCATAAATAATCATCAGTATGAAGCCAATGTTGGGGATCGCCTGCTCGACATTGCCCGCACCAACCATGAACATATAGGATATTTCTGTGGAGGCAATGCGCTCTGCCAAACCTGCTACGTTAAAATTCTTGAAGGTGCGGAGCTACTTTCGCCGTTGAATGACGACGAAAAGGCGCTGCTCTCGGAGAATCTTATCCGCGAAGGCACAAGAATGGCGTGCCAGACAACGGTTGAAAAACCCGGCACCATACGCTTTATCTCAGCAGTTGAAGAGGTAAAGCAGATGTTCGACACCAATCCGCTGCAACTTGCTGGCTATGCAGGAAAAATGGGCTGGGAAGCGATGGTTAAATTTCCCGATACGCTGCAATATCAGTCGAAAAGAGAGTTGAATTTGATGGATGTGATCGCCGATGTGCTGAGCGGCATTGCCGATGCCTTTAAACTCATCGGCAAAGCATTTGAGAGCACCTGCTCTTGTACAACAGAGCGCTGCGACTGCAACACAGCAAAGGTTAATTGAGCGACTCAACAAATTGAGTATATTTAAGGCAACTCTTTTTATGGTGGCAAAACAACACCGAAAATGAGTTGCCTTTTTCTATTTCTATTTCTATTTCTCTCTCGCAATAACCATACCATTACCGATGGGACACCTTTCTGATATCGGACATGTAGAGTTTGATCTTGGCGCGAAAACGCTGGAGCGCTGGCTTATAAAACCTGAAAAGACCATGAAGATTGTGCTGGGCATTCCTAAAGAGCGGGCTCAGGATGAACGACGGGTGGCGCTCTCACCAGCCGGTGTGCAAATTCTGGTTGAACAAAGTATTCAGGTTGTTGTTGAAAAAGCTGCCGGAAGCTTCTGCAACTTCACCGATCTCGATTATGGCGAAGCGGGTGCAACGGTTGTGGACTCGCCCGAAGAGCTGTACGAACAGTGCAATGTCATCGTCAAGGTCTCTCCGCCTCAACTGGATGAACTGCAACTCTTTACGAGTGGACAGTTGCTCATTTCGTCGCTGCATCTCAGCACGGTAACGCCGCAATTGCTGAAAACGCTGATTGAAAAAAACATGACCGCTATCGGTTTTGAGTTTATCGAAACGCGGGATGGTGAGCTACCGATTGTACGCACCTTGAGTGAAATTGCCGGTTCGCTTGCCGTGCAGACGGCGGCAAAATATCTTGAAACCGGTTATGGCGGCAGCGGCATTCTGCTTGGCGGCATTGCGGGCGTTCCGCCAGCTCATGTTACCATTATCGGTGCTGGAACCGTGGGGCTTTTTGCCGCGCAGGATGCGCTGGGGCTTGGCGCACAGGTGACGGTTATCGACAAGGAGATCAATCGGCTGAGACGATTTGAGGCGTTTTTCAACCGCCATCTGGTCACGGCAATTGCCAACGATCATTACATTGCGGAGCTGGCAAAAATGTCGGATGTGCTGATTGGCGCGTTAAGCCCGAAGCAGAAAATTTTCAAGCCATTAGTAAGTGAACAAGTGGTCAAGTCGATGAAATCTGGTTCAGTGATTATCGACGTCTCGATTGATCAGGGTGCCTGTTTTGCCACCAGCCGCCACACCTCGCACACCAACCCAATCTACGTCAAGCACGGCGTAACGCACTACTGCGTTCCAAATATTCCCTCAGCGGCGGCAAAAACCGCATCATTCGCGCTCACCAATACGCTGCTTCCTTTTCTCCTTAAGCTCACCGAGCACGAAACCATCTCTGATATTCTCTGGAAAAGCCATAGCTTACGTCGTGGAACCTATCTCTTTAAAGGATACGTCACCAAAAAAATTCTTGCCGACCTGACTGATGTGCCGTTCAGAGAGATTGATATGCTGCTCGCCGCACGTTGACCGGCAAATTACACCAGCTCTTCAAGCGGCTTGCCAAATTTCCGCGCAATATATGAGGCGCATGAAACGCCGGAATAGGTAACGGCAATAACGCCCTGCCCGGGGAAAGTGCTGTCGCCAGCAAGAAAAAGATTCTTGATTGAGGTTTTATTCTGCGGCTTCTGCAACACATTCTGCCCCGCTTTCAGCAGCGGTCCATAAGAGCCTTCGTGGCGATTGAGATAACGCTCATGCGTCAGCGGTGTGGCAAGCACCTTCACCTCAATCGCTTGTGACAAGCCGGGTAAAATACGCTCCGTTCGGGCAATAATCGCCGCCGCCACATCTTCCTTAACCGCACGATAATCGCTGCTGCCACGCTTATACTGCTTCCAGCGCTCAATTTTATCGGTCACAAACGCATGGATAACATGTTTGCCCTTTGGCGCCAGCGATGGATCGAGAATCGTCGGCGCTGAAAAGTAGATGGTTCCGCCAAGCGTATCATACAATTGCCAATCTTCCACCAGAATATGATGCACATCAAAGCCAGCAGGAATAACGGAAGCATCAACCCCGAGAAAGAGCTGAAACCAGCTCGGCGCCTGCAGAAATCGATCATCATCAACACGATACCGCGAATCGGGCACAA
>CAIQSY010000219.1 GCA_903874585.1 uncultured Chlorobiaceae bacterium
CAAAAGTGTTATAATATACCCTAAAAGGAGGTGGGTATATGGCACGACCAGCAAGTGGTAAGGAGGTTTTGGAAAAGGCAAAGGAAACATTGGCAAATGCTCGGACTGTAGAAGAGCTGCGCCAGGCACAAGCGGTGGTCTTGCCACTGGAATACGGTTTTTCTCTTGACCAAGTGGCCGCTGTTTTGGGTATTTCAAAGGGTTGGGCTTGTCAATTGAGGAGGCGTTTTATACATGCCGGTGGCCTGCCAGCAGAATCAAAACCGCGGGGTGGACGGCATCGGGAAATTATGAGCAAAGAGGAAGAGGCTGCCTTTCTTGCTCCTTTTTTCGATAAAGCGATCCATGGCGGCATATTGATTGTCGGCGAGATCAAGAGCGCTCTGGACAAACGAATGGGACGTAAAACGGCACTTGCTTCGACCTATAATCTTCTGCACAGGAATAACTGGCGGAAGCTTGCGCCGGACAAGAGACATACGAAAACCGATGTCGACGCACAGTTAGAGTGGAAAAAAAACTCCCGGACATCCTCTCTCTGATCAATACGGAATGGCCTGGCACCAAGCCACTTCGGGTGATGTTTCAGGATGAAGCACGTTTTGGCCGTATTACCGACACGCGACGATGCTGGTGTCCGCGACCGGTTCGCCCGCTATGTATGGCCATGGTGACCCAAGAGTACACCTATGCGTATGCAGCCGTATCGGTGAGAGATGGGGCGCTTGACACGTTGATCCTGCCGACGGTCAACAGCGAATGCATGCAGATATTTCTCGATGAGATATCATCAAGATATTCGGAAGATAGAATAGTGATGCTATTGGATGGGGCTGGTTGGCACAGGTCGTCCACCTTAAAAACTCCGAAAAATATGCGTCTGATTTCATTGCCACCTTATTCGCCGGAACTCAATCCAGTCGAGCACTTGTGGGACGAACTTCGCGAGAAAGCTTTTGGGAATAGAGTCTTCAACAGCTTGCATGCTCTTGAAGACCATTTGGAAGCCTCGTTAAGGGGGATGGAACATGATACACAAAGAGTCCATTCCATCGTCGCATGGCCTTGGATTATGAGTTCATTATTGATTTAGAAATGGAATAACCATTTTTTCTACATCTCAATAATCTGTAGCAAAACATGGGATGGCTGTACAATCAGATGGTGTTGCCTCCGAGCACATTCTCCCTGACCAGTCTGTCAACAAAGTGGGTTCCCAACTCTGCATCCTGCACCCCTGCCCGCAGCTCCTGATCAAAAAACTCTACTCTTTTGACTAACTCAACATCCTGAAAATGGCTGTTGGCTTGAATACTGCCCCTGAAGCTGAATGGATATTCGTCTCCGAGGCTGTTAACGTTGGAAGTATGAGCAGGAACCACGTTGACTGGTCAAACGTCGATATTGCCGTTGATCTCAATCAGAATATGGAACTTGACCTTATCGGCATCATCAAGGGCGATGTTAATGGCAGCTTTTGTTGATGGTGAATTTTGAATTTTGGATGGTGAAGAGGGATGGTGGCTGAGGCTCTCGAAGCCACCATTTGTATGAATCAGGATTAGCAGGATTTGAGGATGGACAGGATTTTTTTGTCAGGGCAGAACCAGAGAACACAAATACACTGTTATCTGCCCTGATGCGGGATGCCACAAACGGCGCTCTTATTGCGTTACGTTCTCAGTATCATGCTCCTTCAAGAGCTTGCGCATTTTCTCAAGACGCGCTTTATCACTCTCAATCAACACTGGCTGCGTCAGGGCTGTTTTCATCAAACTTATCGCTTCCTGCTCCCGATTGGTTTTCAGGCATATCAACGCCAGTTCATGGTAGTTCCGTATCACGCGCGGATCAATGCTGATGGCCTTCCGAAACGCTTTTTCAGCTAACTCATAGCTCCCTTTCGGAACTTCTCCAAGAAACGCATTGCCCATCATGCGCTTGAACCAGCCAATGTTTGCCGCTTCCCGATAATATGAGCCAAGCATGGAGAGCGCGGTTTCGTCGTTCGGGTTTAAACGAAGCGCGGCATCAAGTTCTTGCTTTATTTTTACTGCGCGCCGCAGCTTTTCCTTGGTTCCCGCATTATCAGCCATCATGCCAAGCGACGCTGCAAGCCACGTGTGCCCTTTGCTGTTCGTGCTGTCAATGCTGATGCTTGAACGGGCAAACTCCTCTGCTTTACGATAATGAGTCTGGCGAGCCTCATTTTTCTTATCTGGAATCGTTTCGCTCTGGCTGATGTGCAGCCGCGCCAGCTTCCAGTAGAGTTCAGCACTCCCCTGCTTATCGCGCAGTGCAAGCGTATAAAGTGAATCAGCTTGAGCATAATTCATCTTCCATAACGCTTTATCGGCACGATTTATCAGCATTTTTGCCTCTTTCTGATCGATGCTGTATGCTGGAAAAGCAAGGCTCAACAGTGCGGTACCGATTGCGGCTGAGAAGAAGGATAATCGGCAGCGCTTAAAAATGCGATGTGCGGTTGCTGACATGGGATTATTGAAACCAGATTGAGTCGGGATATTTTTGGTTAAGCTGCTTATCCATGCCCAGCCAATGCCCGGATGGCAACCACATCATCAACATCGCAAAGAGTATAAAAGGAGGCAGAGAGAGATTGTAATACCCCCCAGCCGCAAAATTGAGCACCAGAAACAGGGCAAACGCGGCATTGATTCTGACACTCAATCCCAGCACAAGGCAGAGCCCGATAATGAGCTCGCCCACAGTAACAATCCACGCGATGGGCATGGCATAAGGAATGGCAAAGTATTCAAGGTAATGAGCCTGAAATGAGTCGATTGGGAGTTCACCAAGCCGCTTGATAAAAAAGCGTTGCATGATGTCGCTCCACAGCCACCCCCTCACCAGCTTGTGCCAGAAGCCGTACAGAAAAAATGATGCAAAAAGATATCGTCCAAGCAGAAAAATGGTGATGCCAATTTTCCCGATCAGACGATGTCTCTTTTTTTCACTCATAGCCCGTTGCGTTTGAAGATGATATCCACGCTGTTTTTCAGCTTGCCGAGAATCGTCTCGGCACTGAAGAGTCGGGCAATCTCATCTGCATCAAGGTGTTCCTGCAGCTCTTCATCTTTCAGCAGCAGATCGCGCAGATGCACTTTAGTTGACCAGCTCTCCATAGCGTTGCGCTGCACAATTTTGTAGGCAATTTCGCGAGTCAGCCCTTTTGCTGTAAGGGCGAGCAGGACGGTTTGCGATGTTGTTAAGCCATAAGAGGAGTTGAAGTTCTCCTCCATTCGCTCTGGATAGACAAGCAGCGTATCAACGGCTTCGCTGAAGGTACGCAGCATGTAGCAGAGGGCTATCGTGGAGTCGGGCATAATGACGCGCTCAACCGATGAGTGGGAGATATCACGCTCATGCCAGAGCGCCACATTTTCCATTGCCGCGATGGAGTTGGATCGGACAACGCGGGCAAGACCGGTGAGACGCTCGAAGGTGATGGGGTTGCGTTTGTGCGGCATGGCGGAGCTGCCTTTCTGCCCTTTGCTGAAAAACTCTTCAGCTTCACGAACTTCGGTGCGTTGCAGGTGGCGCAGTTCAACGGAGAATTTTTCAATGGATGATGCAACAATCGCGAGCGTTGTGGCATATTCTGCGTGCCGATCGCGCTGGAGAATCTGCGTTGAAA
>CAIQSY010000220.1 GCA_903874585.1 uncultured Chlorobiaceae bacterium
CGAAAACGGTTTTTCCTGCATACATTGATCATTCCTTTTTTACGAGTTATGGAATGATCAAGATAACAACCTTTTTTCAAGTCGGTGACGCTCAAAAACGTATCGTAATTACTTATATTATTAAAAGTTAAATGCCGTTAATTTTATCAACAACCGGACACCAGTGGGAATCTTTAAAGAAATCATTCAACACTCCACTTTAGATCGGATTCAAATACCGGAAAAATATAAACATCCTTGAGTCGTTCACGCGGGATAACCGCTAACAGCCGTTGACTCAACATTGCTGCATTGATGGTATTCTTTGTTGTCAGAAGTTCGGCTTCCCGCAATATTTTGAACAAAACCTGACAGAGCTTCTTTCTGGTAGTCCGCTCTATAGCATCAAGTTCAGGGTGCCATTCCGACTTTTTATTCAAAAAGAAATAGAAATCATCGTCTTGAAGATCATGCTTCAGACCGATATATCTTTCCCGAATAACCTCTTCCGCAAATTCCGCAATAAAGCGGTAGCAACGGCAAACCGCAATCCAGAGCAGGTATTTCTGTTCCTGGTCGTTTCCGGAAATCAGTAAATCCAGCTCCAACGTGTCAAGAGTTTTCAATCTTGAGATAATTTCACGGCAGAGACGCTTCGATGTATTGAGTGTTCTTGACTGTAAAAGATTTTCGGAAAAGACCTTGTCTCTGACACTATTCCAGTCGTTCATGTCAACAAACAGCATAGCCAAAGCCACCGATTCGCGATGAAACAGACCGCCTGTTGTAAAAGACATGCTGTATCTATCGGTACTCATTTCATATAATCGTGACTGTTATCAATTTTCTAATTTTACAAACAGTTTAATCGATCTGTGACGTACCAAAATCTCATTTTGGTTCAAGGTAACACTTATCATTCTGAAGATTGACCTCTTCTATAATTAATACTGCCAACCTGCCGATACTCCTCTTTTGTCAGGTTTTAAAAAGATGAATAATAATGATATTATATACGTATTTTTCGGAATACAGGTAACACCTCCTGCTATTGTGTGCTCATGAATATGGAATATTTTTAGTATGTTACACCATTTTTGACCGAGCAACCAATGCTCTTCAAAGAACCTCTCGAACCTTCCGTAAAGCGGCATGAGCAACAGTGGAGATAGCATAACAATTGAGCGCAAGCACAGTCATGTTGAGATATGCCTGCACGGCGATGTTGCATTCAGTGGCAAAACGACAGGCTTGGAGCAATTCGAGTTTGAGCACAATGCGCTGCCCGAAGTATCGTTTTCCGACATCGACCTCTCCACTACATTTCTTGGTAAGAACATCGGCGCTCCGTTAATGATCTCCTCCATGACCGGCGGATACAGCGAAGCAGCGATGCTCAATCAGCATCTGGCGGAGACCGCTGAACACTTCAACATTCCGCTTGGCGTTGGCAGTATGCGGCAGACGCTCGAAAATTCATCGCACCGCGAAAGCTTTGCGGTTACCCGTAAATGCGCCCCAACTATCCAGATTTTTGCCAACATCGGAGCGCCGGAAGTTGCGCAAGGGTTAAGCGAAAGCGACATTCGCATGATGCTCGATCTGCTTGAAGCTGATGGATTGATTGTTCATTTGAATGCGGCGCAAGAGCTGTTTCAGCCTGAAGGCAACACTGATTTCCGCCGTGTGCTTGATCAACTTGCCAAACTCACCAACACCATCACGATGCCAATTATTATCAAAGAGGTGGGATGCGGCATTTCGGCAACGGTTGCCCGTCAACTCCTTGAAGCTGGTGTCAGTGTCATAGATGTCGCAGGCGCAGGCGGTATCAGTTGGCAGAAGGTGGAGGAGATCCGCTATACGCGCCAATTTGGCACGGAGAACCGCTTCAGCCCGCAAGCGCTCGACACGCTGCTGAACTGGGGAATTCCTACGGCACAATGCCTGCTCGACATCAAGCAATTGAAGGATGAGCATCCTGAATTTCGTGATGCTGAAATTATCTCGTCAGGCGGCATACAAAGCGGCATCGACATTGCCGTATCGCTGGCACTTGGCGCACAACTTGCCGCCTCGGCACGCTCCATGCTCAAGGCGCTGCATGAAGGCACACTTGAACACACCATTACCACATGGCTTAACGACCTCAAAGCGGTCATGTTCCTCTGCGGAGCAACAACCATTGAGGAACTTAGAAATAAACGACTTCTCCTTAAACATTGACCGATTTCATCATGACTATGCCTATCACACAGGAACTTGTTGAAAAAAAGTATCACCTTTACCACGCAAAAATCAATGATGCGCTCGGAAAATGTTTCGACAGCGAAAGTCCTGTAACGCTTTATGCCCCAGCACGATACATTCTGGAAGGCAAGGGAAAGCGCATTCGTCCATTTTTGACGCTGCTTGCCTCTGAAGCGGTGTGTGGCGAATCGGATTCAGCGCTGAACGTTGCGCTTGCCGTCGAAATTCTCCACAACTTCACGCTGATTCATGATGACATTATGGATCAGGCTGAACTCCGCCACGGTAGAACCACGGTTCATAAAAAATGGAATGTCAGCGCCGCTATTTTAACCGGCGATATGATGATTGCTTATGCTTACGAGCTTGCTCTGCAGGCGAAAAGCCACCGCCATGCTGAGCTGGTGCATATTCTCAACCACGCCAACATCACCATCTGCGAAGGGCAGGCGCTTGATATGGAGCTTGAAGAGAAGCACGATGCCACCATTGCTGACTACTTGGACATGATTGCCAAAAAAACCGGTCGGCTCATTTCAGCCGCACTTGAAGCGGGAGGTGTTGCAGGCAATGCAACGGACGAACAACTGCGCAGTCTGGTTCTCTTTGGTGAAAAAATTGGTCAGGCGTTCCAGATTCAAGACGACTATCTTGATATTATGGCTGAAGATGGTAAGTCAGGCAAAATGGCTGGGGGCGATATCATCAACGGCAAAAAAACCTATCTCCTGCTCCGCTCACTTGAACTCAGCTCAGGCGCTGAACGCGATCTCTTGACCTCCATCATCGCCAATAAAGGCATCGGTGCCGAGAGAGTGCCCGACGTAAAAGCTATTTTTGAGCGCAGTGGCGTGCTTGATGAAACTGCTGCACTCATCAACAAAAATACCGAAGAGGCGCTCAGCGCACTCGAAAATATGCCACACGCCGAAGGGCGCGACTATCTCAAAGGTTTTGCCAATATGTTGATGAAGCGCGACTTCTAAGGCGGCTCATCGGATGACACCTGCTACCATGAAACAGAAGCATCTCATGCTTCTCTTGACGCTTGTGCCGGGCATTGGACCAGCAAGAATCAAAGCAATGACCAACGCTTTTACGGATGTTATGGCTATCCCGCACGCTGGCGTTGATGATTTGATGAAAATTCCCGGCATTGGAGAATCGCTTGGTCGGCAGATTCGCCACTTTTTTCATCATCCTGCAACTCTTGACAATGCAAAGCGCGCGGTCGATGAGCAAATAGCGGGTCTGGCTCGATATAACGCCACAATGGTCACCCTGCTCGACCCGGACTACCCGTCGCTCTTGCGAGAAATTTACGATCCACCTCCCTGCCTTTTTGTGCGCGGCACACTTCCACCAAAAAATATGCCAGGCTTGGCAGTTGTCGGTACACGATATGCGTCGCAATATGGAAAACAGGCAACGGCGCAACTGTGCAAAGAGTTGGTAACGTGTGGAATGGCCATATTCAGTGGCATGGCGTACGGCATCGACATGGCGGCACACACCGCAACCTGTGAACATGGTGGTATCACCATTGCCGTGCTGGCAAGCGGCATCGACACCATCTACACCGATCCTCAAGGCAAAGTGTGGCCAAAAATTCTCGAACGAGGCGCACTCATCTCCGAAGAGTGGCTTGGCTCAACGCTCACACCAGGAAAATTTCCGAAACGCAACCGCATCATTTCGGGCATCTCATTGGGAACACTTGTTGTAGAATCGGATAGTCAAGGTGGATCGCTGATTACGGCGGCAACAGCGCTAGAACAAAATCGCGAAGTCTTTGCCATACCCGGCAGCATCTTTTCCCGCACATCACGCGGAACGAACAAGCTCATTCAACAAGGGCAGGCAAAAGCGGTCATGAGCGCTGAAGATATTATCAGCGAACTTGGCACGCCGCTCACCAAACGCCACGCAGGTAACACGCCAGCACCAGAGACCATCGAGGACGAAACGCTCTCAACCATCGAAAAAAGCATTATCAAGTGCATGGGCAGAGAACCGATTCACATTGATGCACTTGCGCAAGCCTCAGCTATAGATATTTCCACACTTCTGGTGCATCTCTTTGAGCTGGAATTCAAGAACGCTATTGTGCAACAGCCAGGGCAGTTTTTCCAGAGAAAAACAGTGTAGCCGGCAAAACCTTGCGGGTGAAAATCGGGATGAAGAGAAAAGTGACAACACAACGACCATTGCAGCACCCAAGGTGCAGCATAGGAATGGCTCATGGCATAAAAGAGAGCTTCTCGTGCTTTGTGTAAGTTTTTTATCAAGGAATTATTACCTTTGACAGTCAATTCAGGCAGAAACAAAAAGTTCTCGCACTCAACGTGCCTCAGTTAAAAGCTTATAACCTTTAAACAATAATAATAATGGCTCACAAAAAAGAATTTATGACGATGACACACCGTATCATCATAGCTGCTGCGTTAGGTTTCGTAATGACTACACCACAATCATTTGCGGCAACACAACAGGCGACGAAAGTAAGTGTCGTTGATTCAGGAAAAATTCTGCAAATGCTGCCAGAAACCAAAGGTGCTGAAACTGCATTACAAGCAGCATCTGCACCGCTCGAAAAAGAGCTTGAGCGCATGAATCAAGAGCTGCAGAAATCAGTTGCAACCTATCGCCAGCAGGCAGGCTCTTTAAGCAAAGCTGCAAGAGATCAGAAAGAGAGAGAGTTGAGTGCAAAAGCAAAAGCTGTTGAAAAATATCAGCAGGAGAACTTTGGACGCGGCGGTACTATGGAAAAGAAACAGCAGGAACTCTTCGTACCAATCCGCCAGAAAGTATTGGCTGCCGTGCAGACAATTGCGGAAAATGAAGGTGTAACACTCGTGCTTGAGAAAAACAGCGCTATTTACGTGACTCCTGAAAATGATATCACCTTCAAAGTGCTCGACAAATTAAATCTCAAGTAAGCATCTCCCTTAGCCTGATGAGCGTGAGAAGAGCTGCTCTTTTTTATCTCAATATCCTGGTGGTGATCATGACGGGATGCGGCGAACCAGTCAAGGCTCGCCGCTTTGACCAAAACGATGCGGCTGCTCTCGACAGTCTGCTTCAAGAGAGCTGGCAAGTTAAAGTGGATCTCACCGAGTCAGGTATCCAGAAAGGCATGGTGCAGGCAGCTCACCAGACGGAGTACAAAACCCGACAGGGCAGCCAGCACCATCTCGATGGAGGAATAATGGTGACACTTTTTGACCAGCATGGGCACGCAACAACCACCATAACCGCAGAAAAAGCTGTTATTCACGATAATCAGGATATTGAAGCAATAGGCAATGTTGTGATGAGGTCATCAACGGATGGAACCGTGATCACCAGTGAGTACGCCAAACGAAGTGCCCGCGATAAAATGATACGTTCCAATCGGTTGGTTACCATCACCAGAAATAATGAAACTATTCGCGGCGAAGGCTTTGAAAGTGATCAGTCACTAAAAAAATATCGAATTTTTCGAGGTAGCGGAGAGGCATTTATACACTAATAATGAAGTAGATTTTTTCATGGAATTACACGTTTAACCAGAAGCGTTTCCCGTCCCATTCTTCTCTTTTCCAAGCCTTTCAAAAAGTTATTATTTTTAAATAACTTAGAACATTAAAATCATCCCTCTTTACTCCCCTTCTATTCTATTTCTTTCCCTTGTTTTTTGTAATTTTCTGCTTAATTTGTAAAGCTGCCGTAAAGTTGAGGCGGGTTTTACAATTAAAAAGCACGGTAACCACCGCCAAAGCCCTACGACCCGACAAGGCTTTGGCGGTAGCGAAAAATCAGCGCTACAAGTTTTGTAACTCTCCAATCTTTTTCCAATCCCTATCCGGCTGTAGGGTCACGGTCACGTAAAGCGATTTATGATCAACGTTGGATGAAGAAATTCCCTTCATTTTCAAATCTGCATTAACTTGAGTCGGTGTTAGCTCATACAAGCCGCCGGTAAGAGCATCAACACCAAGCCCAATAAAGCCACCTAATACAATATTTCCCCAAACCCAACTATTAACCTTTTTTATCAAAGTCATTTCGTAAGGGTGGTATCCAGCGAGATTTATTTTTACGATATGAATATCTTTTTTCGATAAATCCTCTGTTAGCGGCGTTTTACCTACAGCTCTCCCGTCAATCGTGACGTCAGCATTTGAAGGATTGCTTGAAAAGCTAACTTTTTGTTTTGTGCCATCAATTATTGTCGCACAACTCGAAAGAATTGGGCTGATTCCCGCAAGGAGGAGTAACGTTACTGCTGTTTTCTTTTTCATGTTGTTGCTGTTTGTTGTTAAAAAAAGAGCATAAAAATACAGTTTAATAACGTACAAAAAACCATCACAAACAACTGCTTTTTCGTTTCCATCACTTCGCCATAACCTTCTTCACCAGCTCCTCAGCCATCCGCCCTGTCACCACAGCGGGGGCTTGTTTATAGATGTACCGTCCTGCAGGATATAGGGTCTGGCAATTGATACTTCAGGTATTCGTTTGGGCTGAAAGTAAATGATCCGCTCACAAGGGATTTGAGGTCGTTTGATGTCTTGGTCGATGGGAAGGCAAAAACAATCTTTTTTCGAGGGAACAATTTCTTCCCTGTTTTTACTGCTGGTATTAAGTCAGAATCCCCAGTAACAAGCACGACCGTATCACAACTATCCGTATGCAATTGTTCAAACAGTGTTGTAGCAATCATAACATCAGTTTGCTTCTCTTCGTATTTATCGAAACTTTTTCCACACATCTTGCAGAACACATCTTTCCTCTTGAATTTGTTCATCAGCGCAGTAACTCCTGTTGACTCAATGCATCGAACATAAGCCTTGTGGCGTTTTGTGATGTTAGGTTTCGAGAACTCAAGGTGTTCTGCGTATGCCGAAATGTAATACACTTGTTGTAAAACAGCGTCCCGCCCTATGAGGTGAAGCTTTGAAGAGCAGAGGCGAGATAGGTCAAGCCACCTTGTTTTGGCTTTTTCTTGAGGCGGATGAGCGCGTTTCAGTGAGTGGTAGAGGTTGAACCCATCAACAATAAACACGACTCTATTCATGGTATTGGCTGGCTGGCTATAAAAAGAAACCGCCAGATCGTAACCTGGCGGGGTTCCGCAAGCCGAAGCCTAACGGGGGATGATTTGTTGATCAAAGATACTACAATTCAGCGAAATACAAAAAGGCTATCTGTATTTTTTCTGCTCCCTTTGTGTTCCCTTTGCGCTTCTGTTCGCCTTCACTCATGCCTCTCCTTTCTTCAGCTCCAGCAGTAGCTCCGCTATGTCGGTGCCGTGCTTTACGATTGGCGTATGAATTGTGATGATCCTTTGTTGATTCTGCCACACTCAAGATTGTATTCTTGTTTGAAAAAGCCAAGCGTTTCTTGACCAGCCATGCGCCCAATCTCCCAGCTCCTTTATTCCTTCGATGAGCGCAATTTTGCGCCGGTTGATACCTCACTTTCTGAAAATTTGAAACCATGATGCGCTTGTGAGCAGGGGAAAAATCACGGTTGCACCGAAGCAGGAGACCCAAAGCAAATGGGCGAAGTTTGAGCAACCAATCAGACGAGCGAAATGAGCCGGAAAAATAAAGCGCCGAATCTATTTTTGAACGCGGTGGCTGAGTCCAAAGCCTTCAAATAATCTCAAATAATCGAAGCATCTAATTCTATTTTAAGGATTTTTTGTCTCAAATAAAGGCATATTTAACGCTCTATAACCAACATTTCAAGCGCTTTATCACAATCTACATTTACCGATTTAACTTCCTTTAAAGATTGATTTTGATGCTATTCTAATCATTTGAAAAGCCTTCAGTTAACCAGAAAATAATGGTATCAATTTACTATTTATATTGAGAGTGAAATAGATAGCGAATTGAGAGTTCTTTGAGATAAAACGGAAACCGCTCAAAAACAGGATGCTTTTTCACGTGGAGATAAGATGCGCGCCTGAACACCATTTTACCGATAGTGCCGGATGCAGGCGACAGCCAGAGGCGATAAAATTAATATCGCTACGGTGAACAGTTATCTCATTCTCTAATTGATACCGATAAAGCCGTTTTAAGCGCTAAAATCTTTCAGGCGATGCAATACACGAATTCACGGAAAAAGACTTGTATCGCTTGAAGTTAAGGCTGTTTTGAGTATTTGGGAGGGTAAAGGGAAAGGCTATGTTTAAAATGGTTGAAACCGTATCAATGAGAATTGTTTCAACAGCGTTAAATTATTCTTTCCTGATAGGTTTTTGATGCTGAATAGCTACAGCACGGCGCGGCGGGTTTCGAGTGGTGAGGGCTTGCCAGTGGTATTTTGTGCAGATCGGGCGGATGACAGGCAGGGAGCTTGAGACCAACAGCCAGACCAACTCAAACGTGTAGGATGTGTAGGATATGTACCGTCTCAAAACAAATAAAATATTGACCTTTTCCAGAGTGATTATTATCTACTTTTCCCTCTTTATTCTTAAATTCCCGACATATTTCTATAGTGCCGAAAGAGTCTAAAAAACAGGATTCTTGAGAAATTTGTAAAGTTTTTGTAAAGTTTCGAGCTTTTTGCTTAACAAAACACTCCTGTAAGCCATTTATATACAATAAAATACAGGTTTTTTATTTTTTATAGTTCATGAAATTACACGTCCTGAAGTCAAAAATTCACAATGCTATTGTCACCAGTGGCGATCTCGAATATGAAGGCAGTATCACCATTGATAATGAACTGCTGGAGATAGCCAATATGATTCCGAATGAAAAAGTACTCGTGGTCAACAATAATAACGGCGAGCGCTTTGAAACCTACATCATTAAAGGCGCAAATGGCTTACGCGAAATTCAGCTTAACGGTGCGGCTGCACGGTGCGCATTGCCGGGTGATGAAATCATCATCATGACCTTTGCTGTCATTGAGGAACATGAAGCACGCGACTTCAAACCGATGGTTCTGATTGTTGACAAGCACAATAATCCAAAAAGTCGGCATTATGTCGGCGAAGAGACAACGCTCCTCTCCTGATTCCCCGTCAAAGACTAAACGTTTATCCATGGCACTTGCAGTCATTATTATGGCCGCCGGCAAAGGCACAAGAATGCAGTCAGCCCTTCCAAAAGTGCTGCATCAAGCAAACGGGCATCCGCTTATTGACTACGTTCTTAAAACAGCACAAGCGCTGAATCCAGCAAAAATCGTGCTGGTTGTTGGCCATCAGGCAGAACTTGTCAAAAGCGCCACACAACGATTCGATATTGACATTGCACTGCAGGAACCACAATTAGGCACGGGTCATGCCGTCATGCAAGCCGAAGCGCAGCTTCAGCATTTTGATGGTGATATTCTCATTCTTTCAGGAGATGCTCCACTCGTGCAAGTTCAAACGCTGGAACAGTTGCTTGCCCTGCATCGAACAAGTTCAGCAGTTGCAACCGTACTCACTGCAGAACTTGATGATCCGACAGGATATGGAAGAGTTGTACGTGATACGAGCAGCAATCAAGTGCTGAAAATTGTTGAACAAAAAGATGCTTCTGAAGAAGAGCGAGCCGTAAGGGAGATTAATTCAGGTGTGTACGTCTTTAATGCAACACTGCTGTTTGATGCGCTGAGTAACATTACCACGAATAATGCCCAGCAA
>CAIQSY010000221.1 GCA_903874585.1 uncultured Chlorobiaceae bacterium
GGAAAGGGCTCATTGCAGCTCTTTTCGGCCAGCTCAAGTCGGTTGACCCTGCTGACAAACCGCGAATTGGTCAGTTGCTCAACCAGCTCAAGCAGACGGCTGATGCAAAGCTCATCGAAGCGGAAGAGCGCCTTGCATCAACCGAAAGCAGCAGCAGCAACAAAGGCATTGACCTCACCCTTCCTGGACGACGTTACTTTACGGGCAGCGAACATCCGGTACAGAAGGTGCTCGGCGAGATGAAGCAGATCTTTTCAGCGATGGGATTCGGCATTGCAACCGGCCCCGAACTGGAGCTTGACAGCTACAATTTCGACATGCTGAACTTTCCGCCCGACCACCCGGCTCGCGACATGCAGGACACCTTTTTCGTCACCACCGGCAACCCCGGCTCCGACGTGCTCCTCAGAACCCACACCTCCCCGGTGCAGGTGAGAGTTATGCTCGACCAGAAACCGCCAATACGGGTGATCTGCCCAGGCAAGGTCTATCGCAACGAAGCCATCAGCTCCCGAAGCTACTGCGTCTTCCACCAGCTCGAAGGGCTCTACATCGACAAGAAGGTCTCCTTCGCCGATCTCAAAGCCACCATCTACTCCTTCGCCAAACAGATGT
Organism: uncultured Chlorobiaceae bacterium; assembly: GCA_903874585.1. Lineage (GTDB taxonomy): Bacteria > Bacteroidota > Chlorobiia > Chlorobiales > Chlorobiaceae > Chlorobium. Next base: position 616 of record CAIQSY010000221.1, read on the forward strand.
TCGGCGCCGACGTCAAACTCCGGTTCCGCCCAAGCTTTTTCCCCTTCACCGAACCATCAGCCGAAGTCGATGTCACCTGCTACCTCTGCGGCGGCAAGGGATGCAAGGTCTGCAAAAAATCAGGCTGGCTCGAAATCATGGGCTGCGGCATGGTACACCCCAACGTCATGCGCAACTGCGGCATAGACCCCGAAGAGTGGTCAGGCTACGCCTTTGGTATGGGCGTTGACCGCACGGTACTGCTGAGGTACAAGATTGACGATATACGGTTGTTGTTTGAGAATGATTTGCGGATGTTGCGGCAGTTTGGGGCGTAGTGGAATTACGGCGTCAGAGATGCTATCATTTGCTTAACGGCATCATGCAGACTGCCAAGATGCTCTTCGCAAATTCCAAAAATTTCCTCAGCATCAATGTTAAAATATTGATGAGAGAGAATATCCCGTAGCCCTTTTACTCCTGACCAGTTGATATGAGGATATGAAGCGAAAAGTGTACCCTTTGTCTCCTTGTCAATTGTTTTGAAGTTCTCCCCAATAGCGATGAGCATCATGGCTATCGCATCAAGCATATCCATTCCCTGATCACTGTCCAAAAAATCATCAGCCGTTTTGATTAGAGCAAACCGGCGGTTAATTTTCTCTATGGAAGTATTAATTTGCACAAGTTTTTCCAGCAGAAAGACTTTATCATACATAGCGTGCCTCCCTGTCAATGCGAGCCTTGAGGTAAGGGTTCATTCTTTTCCAATACCTGATCAAGTCAACCTTGCTGCCAAACAATTTCTCCAGCTCTTCTTTAAGCTGTACTCTAAGCAAGATATTCGGTTCCATTTCAACAACAATATCAATATCACTGTCATCCGTAGCAGAATTTCTGGCAACAGAGCCGAAAATACCAATTTTTTGTAAGTGATAATGCTGCTCCAGCTCCATTTTATGGCCACTTAAAATATTGATCGCTTGATCTCGTTTCATGACTATTGTTTTTCAGCTTTAGGGCCGACTCTTAGCATCTTTTGCGCTTTTGAATTACTTCGTGGGACGGTGCTCAAAATCCTTGTATTGTGTTGTACACTCCGGTTTTTGCACTCCGTCAGCCATGCTCCTAAGGCACTCATAACGATTTTTAAAGATGCCCTTGACTTAGAAATGAAATAAAACTGTATTTTTACAACGAGTGCACCCCGCGCCCGGGGTACGGTGGTGCAGCAGTGCGCTGCTCTTACCCTACTTTGCTGAAGCACCGCCTTTGTCATGCTATCCTAATTTTGCCACTTTTTATGACTACCTTCTTTCTTCCACCAAGCAACAGTTTCCTCATAAGACAAGGGTTCATTCCCGTAAAGCTCCATACCTTTATCTTGCATCACTTCAACTGCAATTTCTCGAAGCTCTTTGCTCAAATCCTTACTGAGCATTACCTTTGCGACAATGGGTATGAAGCGTGAGGCCATATATGTACCTTTACCTTGGATAAGTTCCAAGGCAATCTGACATGTTTTGGAGCTAAGAGCACAACGTTGTAACACACGTTCATCAATGGAATTCATATCCAAACTATTGCCGGGAGTAAATAGGACTCGATCCAACACTTGAATGGCTGCATCTGAATCGAGCTTTGCAAGTTCCTCTATAAATTGTGAGTATGACTCAGGTTGGTATTTTAAGATTTGAGCTAGCGTTTCAACAAATGCAGAGCAAGCCACTAAGCTGTCTGCCTCCGCCTCTAACGAAAGAATGAGTAAAGGCATCGTTTGACGCCAGCCCTTTGCCAGCCCTAACTTTGCACCCTCAAACTCATATCGACGGTTGTTATTGGTATTCCACGGATTTCTTAGTATCTCAAAGAGCGAATCATATGGGCCCAACGATGGCTTGGGCATTGAAATCGGTTCATGGGAAGCTTTAACTATAAATTCACCGCCTTCAACCGCCCACACACGGTAAACCAGCAACATACCAGTCTCCGGTGAAATGCTTTGTACATCAAGATTGGAACTACTGTGCTGTATGTATATACATCCGCCTTCGGCAAGCAACTCCTTCTCAATAAAGCAAGAAAGTATAGCCAGAAGAGTTTCTTGGTCACTACACATATAGGGATCTCGATGCTTCCATACGTCATTAGCCAACTCATACGCTAATTCCAAAGAACATAAGTACATGGACTTTAGCCCCTGCGTTCGTAAATGAGCAACAGCCTTGGATGCATCTCGAAATTTGAGAACCCCAGATTGTTTCGTTTGTTTTTTAAACAACCATCCAAACATAACATTTCACATCTATTATTTCAGAAATGAAGCTCCACGCAGCAAGCTACTGTGTATCTTTTTCATAACAAGTTTAGTCATTTTCGCCGCGAGCGGCTGGAATGAGCCGTAGAGATTAAGGCATTTTATAGCACTTCCAAATACAGTAAAAGCACCAATTTGGATATAAGCCGCTACACATTCCTAGAAATCTTGAGTGCCAGTGATTTCGAGAAAGCCCTTATAAAATAATGGTTATGAATTCCGTTTACATATCTCAGGATGCCATCCCTGTACCCAGTTAAATTTATTTGAATGGGTATAGAACAGTAGATAGTCTTCTCCATATTTCTTTTCTAAGGACGAAATTCGTTGCAATGACTAAGAAGCAACTTTATTAACAATAAAAGCCAATACTATTGGTAAGACAAAAAATAACATTTTTGCTCGTATATTCCCAGCTCCAAAATTTTCTTTTATAGTTTTGTAACTAACAAAAGAAGACCAGATCACCAAAATATAAATTATTACATGTCCAAATACGAACATGGCTGGAAGTGTTAGAATGGTAATTCTGAGTAGAATGGGATATATTATTACTACAAAAGCGACAGGCAAATTAATAATTAGATCCGAATAAATATATATATTTCTTGCTGCAACCTGGTTGGGGGCATCAATTCCACATAATTTAAGTCTAATTATATACCATCTAATTCCAATCCAGTACCAAATTGTTCCACATATTGCACCGCCTATAATAATTAATGGCTCCAATAAAAACAATGGAGTCTCTGATTGAAACTTCATGGAGTCCATTATTATTTTTTCAACAACTATAACTTGATCGCCTTTTGCTAAGAAAGCAATTGCAAATTGCAAAAGCGATCTTAATTCTTCAAATATAGCGATACCCATTATTAAAGTAGAGATAACTAAGCTAAACTTGTGGTTATTATTGACAAAAAAAAACAAAAAAAGATTTATAATTAACAAATAAATTGCGTAGGCCAAATAATGAAAACGGATGGAATTCTTTTGTTCTATTGTTGATTTCATTCATATCTAATCCTTATTTGTTATGGCTAGCAACGCAAGTTCCCAGAACAATTGGCCGTGCGATTACAGATCCCATTTTTTTATCGAAAAAACACTACACGAACTATGTTAATGGCTGTTCACAAAACCAACCAAACCAACAGATTCAAAGGGAAGGAGTAAGGTCTGACACATCATATTACCTCCATGCACCACCCAAACAACACTACACGCCCAACGTTTAGCTAACCTGTGCATAGCCGGTTTATGTGAGCTTGCTGCATCTCTTCTGCTTAATTGATCCGTTTAATCTCACGAACAGTTGCGCGACAGGTTGAGCACTGTGTTAGTCGGCAATATATTATCCATAAATTATGCACGTGCTGAACCACCAAAAAATATTGAGGCCCCGATGGTATAACCCCAATCATACCAACCTCCAGAATTGGGAAATGCATATATTCGAACATCGGTGAAAATCGACGCAATAAGACTAAATAACATTATAAAGCCATGAAGCAAACCAGAGAAAAAACTGGGTAAATTGCCAACAACCACAGCGGGCTGATGTGCACAACTTGAAAGAAATAAGACACTACCAATTACCAGAAATAAAATTCGTTTATTGCTTTTTAAGGTCATCGTTCCCCCTATGTTCTTGCTGCCTAAAGTCGAATAATTAGATTGATCCGCCTAAACCACGGATTTTTGAATTATAAACCATATATGAGTCCACTATACCTTTAACTCTTTTGTCAGTTTGTTCAACTTATTATACTTGTCAACTATCCCTGCACCCCCTCCAGAGGCTGTCCTATAAACTTTATCAGGTGTACTATATAACCCAACGACTGATTGCGCCAGCCAAAGTTAAACAATAAGAAATATCCCTTTAATCCGCAATGTAATTCTGCTGGAGTGGCGTAACCTTTTAAGAAGTAAATATCCTCACATTTGACACTTCGACAAAGATATTGTCGAGTGCTCGGCCACTTCCCCATCAATACCGATTCTGGTGAATGGGTGTTTGAACTGCCAAGGCAACTGATCAATGGCTACGGCAACATCGCCGTTGACCATGTCGTGCGGAAATTCGTACTCCGTGCCCATAAAATCAGGCTGCCGGGTATTGAGCTTCTGTTTGGCAATCTCGATAAACTCCGGATTGATTTCGTACCCGACCGAGTTTCGTTCGAGATTTTTTGCGGCAAGTGAGGTTGTCCCGCTGCCCATGAAGGGATCGAGCACGGTATCGCCACGAAAGGCAAACATTTTGATGAGCCGGTGCGGAAGCTCTTCAGGGAAACATGGCGAGGTGCACCGACCTGTCAGCGAGGAGGTTCATCTCTCGGCTGTCGCCGTGGATTATGATGTAATGGCGCTTCAAGGTGCCGGTGGAGTGAGCATTAAACCCAATATAATGCTCACTTCAACGCTCACGAGCATTGCAAGTAAGCATTGGATTCTGTTATGGATGGTCATCATAGTATAATCACTCTTGTAGAGTAAAAAGGTGCTCTATATCGCGGGCACCGTGCAACACTCTGACAATCTCTATTCCATCTGAAATACTGAGATAAAAAATCATATACCGACCAAAAGGAAAGCTTAATAACCCTTGCAAAAGCTCTATACGTGATCGCCCCACATGGGGAGAGCCCGCCAACTCATTAATTTTAATATCAATAGAGTCTATAAAGGCATCTGCACGCGCTTGACTGTCTTCAGCTATATAATCCCATATATCGACGAGATCTTCTAACGCAAGTGGACGGATGATGATTTCTGGCATCTCATCCAACTGTTTTGCCTGTGGTTTTTCTTTTTCGGGCTGCTCTCTTTATCTCGTCAGCATCCCAAACTGTGGCTGGCCCACTCTCTATTCCTGCACGTATATCCTGCCGTAACTGGTCAAACTTTGCTTGACGAAAAGAGTCCTGCTCTCCCATAAGACGCAACGCTTCACGAATAACCTCGCTTGCTGAGGTATAAAGTCCTGACTTCACTTTCTGCCGAACCATCTCTTCAAGGAGCGGGGTTAGATTAACATTAATCGGCATGGCTTCATTTTTTGGTTCTCATGCTATGACTGATACCTCGCGAAAAATCTGTTACTGTCAATTTATGCCAATTATTGACAAAAATAAAAGAACTCCAGACTTTTTTAACGCACCATTAACCGTTGACACATCTCTCATTTTTGCTGAGAATCTATGGAGCTATCGCTGTGTCTGAGCTCGGCGATCTGCAGACTATGGTCTGAAATCCACCAGTTCAAGAGATACTACAAATGAGTATTCCGGATTGAGGCGCCGATATCCATCATGGATTTACTCCATTTGAGTAGAAATGACCTAAATTTGATACATCTCTTGATAGATATCAATATTATATTTTAGCTTGATAAAAGTTATTTATAAAAAAGGATTCCCTATGCCTGTTACTGCAAAGATTTTTATGTCAGGGCGAAGTCAAGCCGTCCGATTACCGAAGGAGTTCCGTTTTGAGGGAAAAGAGGTCTTTATCCGTCGTGATGCAATTTCCGGTGATATCATTTTGTCACACCATCCCGATTCATGGTCGGGGCTGTTTGAGCTTGATACAACAACGGAAGTGCCTGCAGATTTTATGCCGGCTGACGAAATGCAACCAGAGCAATTGCGAGATCCTTTTGAAGGATGGACAGAATGAGCCTCTACATGCTGGATACGAATATTGCCAGTCATATCATCAAAGGTGACACTCCTCTTGTTAATTGGACACTGCCACCAGACTGATCATCATCTTGTACAATCCTGCAAGCGGAGTTTCCCGAAAAACCAAGTTAGAAATACCCGCAAGCTATTACGGTTAAATCAGCTATAGGCGTTAATGAAATCTGTATTATTGTGACTACCTCGTTATGTTTTTGTCACAACATCCATAAACTCAACATGCACATCGTCATGGCACCGAAATCTTTTACCAAAGCGCTTGCAGCTACCCTGCTGACGGTTGGCTTAACAACATCATCTACAGCCTTTGCTGACACAACGGCAGCAAGCTCTGCGTTGCCAGTTGCACAACTCGTGGCCGAACCATCGCCAGTATGGCAGATTGAGCAGATTGATACCACCATTGGCGCAACGTATCTTTCTGAGCAAGAGCGTGCTGTTATTCTTGAAATCAACCGATTGAGAAGTGACCCTGCCAAATATGCGCGGCACTATCTTCTACCGCTTCGCGCGTATTATCAAGGGGATCTTCTCACCTATCCTGGCGATATTTCACTTGTGACTGAAGAGGGCGTTGCTGCGCTGGAGGAGTGCATTCTGGCGCTGGAGCGTGCTCAACCTGCGCCAATGCTTTCGCCGCGGAAAGGGCTTGTGCTTGCCGCGCGTGACCATGCTGCCGATCAATCACGAACGGGCGAAACTGGCCATACCGGCAGCGACGCTTCATCCATGACGACGAGAACAAACCGTTATGGAAAATGGATCACCTCCGTTGGCGAAAATATCTCTTATGGTGATGCCGAGGCGCGTAAAATTGTTACCGCCTTGCTTATTGATGACGGTGTGCCATCACGAGGGCACAGGGCGAACCTGTTACAAAGCGGCTTTACAGTTGTCGGCGTGGCGATTGCCACGCATCCCGTTTATCGGCAGATGTGTGTGATGGATTTTGCTGGAGATTATGCCACGAAGGCAGGCGAATAGGAGTGAGCGTTGATGGCGTTGAAATTACCAATTTGCCCTGCTTCTCATTGTGATAGGAAGCAGGGCAATCGTCATCAGCGTTTTGTTGCAGGTTTCAGCAGCTTGATAATCAGCTTTTCGAGATCCTCATGTGTTTGAGCGCCGGGCTCAATTGTCTGCACTCTACCATCGCGACCGACGGCGAAAAGCAGCGGAACCACATTGATTCCGCCTTGCACTTGAGCACCAAAGCTTTTCAGAATTGCTTGATCAGCCATAATCACGGGATAGTTGATGTTGTGCTCCCAAATGAAATCGGGCATCGCTTTTTCATTATCCTTGTACGCCATGCCGATAAAGGTAAATCCTCTCTTTTCATACTTCTCCTGCAATGCTACCATTTCAGGAATCTCTTTGCGGCAGAAGGGGCACCACGATCCAAAAAAATTGACGATATACGCTTTGCCGGCAAGCTGCTGGCTTGAGAGCGGTTCGCCCTGTACAGTTTTGGCTGAAAACGCTGGCGCCATCATGGCACTTACTGCGGTTTTGGCTGCCGGTTTTGCTTCGAGCATCTGGTTGGGAGCCGCGGCAAAGAGGCTGATGAGTGCTGCGGCAACTACAACTGTTTTTTGTTGTCTTTTCATAGTATCAAAATGTTAGAAAGGGCATCGCTTCATTAGGAAAAATCAAGTCCGGGATTATGCCCAATATTTTTCAGCATCGGAACATTGAGTTTTTTGATTTCAACGGTTTTAACATCCTGCAAATGTGCTGCTACGGTATCCCAAACCGGTTCACCCGGGGATTTTGCTCCCACGGTTGCCCATCCAGCAACACGATATTTTTTCGATGCTTCCACCACTTCGCCATTGTCAAGACGCATTTCGTCAATACGTTTACCAAACCCTGCGACAGGGTCGATACGGTATGACATACCTCCAACGCGCACCATATCGCCACCTTGCTGGTAGTAAGGGTCGGGATTGAACAGGTTGTCTGCAACATCTTCAAGAATGTTTTTAATATCCATACCGCTCATTTCGCGTGCATAAGTTTCAGGATAGGTCATGCAGGTTTGATCGAGCAGATGCTCCATGGTGATGGTTTGCCCTGGCAGAACGCTGGTGCCCCAGCGGAAGCCGGGCGAGAGTGCAATTTGTGCGTCGTTGCGTTTGCGCAAGGCGTCGCAGATAACTTGATCAAACGGGCCATCGAAATTGCCGCGACGATAAAGCAACGTTCCTGCTGTAGCGAGTGGCTTTTGCAGCTTCGCAAGATGTGGTGCGCGAATTTGGTCGATGAGTGTTTGCATACCGCTGTGCGCTTTAAGCTCGTTGGCAAAAACCGGCAGCAGCTTGTAGCGGAACTCTTGAACGCCGCCATTGCCCAGCTTCAAATCCATCACAGCAAGAAATTTGCCATTTGTTCCTGCATTCGTGACCAGTGTTCTGCCCGAAGCGTTACGGACAACAAAAGGTTGTGGCACGGCATCGTGGGTATGTCCGCCAAAAATTACATCAATTCCGGTAACTTCACTGGCAAGCTTGATATCAACATCCATGCCGTTATGTGAAATAAGCACCACAGCATCCGGCTTTTCTTTAGCGCGGATTGTGCGAACCAGCTCCTGCAGATCTATGGCGTTGATGCCAAATGTCCAGTTGGGAATAAATCGGCTTGGATTGGCGATTGGCGTATAAGGAAATGCTTGCCCGATCACGGCAATACGGTGCTTGCCCAACTCTTTCATAACGTAGGGGCGGAAGGCGTGACCACTGTTTTCATCAAAAGCCTTGGCGCCATTAAAGAGTGCATCTTCCTTTACTTTAACATTTTGTGCAACAAAGTCGCCTTTGAATGCAGCAAGGTTTTTCCGAACCTCCTCTTCGAGATAGGTAAACTCCCAGTGCCCAGTCATTACATCCACACCAAGCAAATTGCACACATCAACCATGTCAGTTCCACGGCTCCAGAATGCGGTTCCTGAACCTTGCCAAGTGTCACCAGTATCAAACAGCAGGGTTTTGCTGGCGCCAAATTCTCCGCGTGCTTTTTCAACAAGCGTTTTCAAGTGCGCAAAACCACCAAGCTTGCCATATTTTTTCGCGGCTTCCACGTAGTTGAGTGGCGTGTATGCGTGCGCTAATGGCGTATTTGGCGAAATCCCATAATATTTCAAAAGCGAACCTGTTACCAGATGTGGCGGACGCCCAAAAGCTTCGCCAAGACCAAGATTCAGGTTTGGTTCGCGGTAGTAGATTGGCATTAATTGTGCATGAGTGTCGGTAATGTGCATCAAGCGCACATCGCCAAAGCCCTGCATCTGATACATATCGTTGGAACGCGGTGCGCTGTTGGCAAGTCCGGGAACAAGCCCTGCGGCTCCAGCGATACCGAGAATCCGTAAAAAGTCACGACGGGAAAGCTGCATAAGATTTGGTGGTTTAGTGATCGTGGGAGTTTGGTGACAACACTAACCCGCGTGGTTGGCGCGGGATAGTAACGTTTTCAGCACCGTCTCAAGATTATGGCTTGGGAACCAGCGTTTGCCAGCTCTTTTGCATGGCGTGTGCCTGTGCAACGGATTGTTGCCCCTCAAGCAGTGCATCTTGTGCGAATTTACTCGCCTCAGCTTCCTGACCGGCGGCAAGTGCATCCTGCGCTTTTTTAATCAGCGATGCAGTATCGCGCCATTCATAGCCGAGGCTTGCAGCCTCTTTGCGTGTCGTTTCTGCCTGCTCAATGAACGCTTTTGCATCAGGTGCAGCAGTAGCATCAGCAGCATGAACTTCACCGGCACTCAGCATCACAGAGAGCAGGGCGGCAGTGGATAGTAGGTTCCTCTTCATTGCGTTCTCCTTATTTACGTGAAGCTGGTCCGTTAAAAATCAAACCATTTGACATAACGGTCTCAAAAAACTCAAGGTTGCGATACTCTTCGCTTTGCGGCGCAAATGCTTTCGCACCGGTGTCGTTGGTGCAGCCACCATACCGTTTGTGCAGCGTGCCAATTTCACCCCATTTTGAGCGATAGACTGGAAAGTGTGTGGTGTGGCCAAGTGCAGGGCTGAGAATTTCAGCGCGGAGACGTTTTCCGGCAAATTCCATGTGGCAACCTGCGCACGACATATTCAACTTGCCATGCTTCGCATAGAAAAACTCTTTGCCTTTCATGTACGCGTTGTACGCGCCTTCAGTTGCAACCTTCACATCAACCGGATTACCTCTGCTTATAAAAGCCATATAGGCTGATATTTTCGCAATATCGCCACCTTTGCAGGCAAGCGCTTTTTCGCCATTGGCAACGCGGCATTCGTTGATTGCCATCTCGAGTGTTACAACGGTGCCCTTTTTTTCATCGAAATAAGGGTAATTCTGGCGCACAGCGCCACCATTTGCAAAACAGCTTCCGTAGGTTTTACCATTGGCAAAAGGCTTTTCAAACAGCGCTTTGCCATCCTCAACGGCAAGAGCATAAGGAGGGAACTCCTCCATTTCCAACCACTGTTTTCGAGAATCGGCATCAATGGCATAAACGCCATTGGCATAATCCGCAAACGGAACATCGGGAAACTGTGCAGCAAAATAGTCTCTGAACGCCTTGATGTCGGCCTGCACTTTCGCTTGATAATCGACCGCTTCAGCACGAACTGTTGCAAGCAACGTCAGCAGCACAAGCAGCGGAGCGAAAAAACGGTTAAGCACTCTTTTTTTCATAGCACCTTGTCGGTTGAATTGTGAGTTACATTGCGCTGATAATGCTATCAGTTTTTTCTGTGCCACCTTTGCTGTCAATCCATGAAATGCTGATAGTTTCGCCAACAGCGCCACCGGTAAACTGAAAAGCGATGTAAGGATCTTTTGAAACACCAGGACCAAGCTCCGCTTGAAAAACGGTCTCGCCTTTGTGCTGAGCACTTACTTCGGTGATATAATGCCCTGGCACAATTTTGCCAGTTTCATCTTTGCGTCGCCCTGTTTCCATGACATGCTGTATGAGAATCTTGACGGAAACAACATTATCCTTTGCAATAGCTTTTATTTTCATAACACAATTCCTCTCTTAATTATTTATAAAATATTATTTTAGCCGCCACAACCGCCAATGGTTACTTTCACTTCACGCACTGTTCTGTAGAGTTTGCCGCCTGCCTGAACCAGCACAACAATGTTTGCTGTTTTCGCCATGCGCAACCGCAATGAAACGTCAGGCAGCATACGAGGCATAATGTTGAACGATGCTACCAATGGCGAGAAGTTCGCTTCTGAAAAGACTGAAATATTTGATGCGCCAGCAATGGTCGTGGCAATGGAAACCGGCACATAAGCGCCATTTTCAGCGATTTCAGGGGATTTGATTTGAATTGCTGATGACTCCTCAATTGGCATGTTGCCGTATTTGGCAGCAATTGCCGCAGCGAGCGTTTCAGATGTGAACGCTGGTTGATTCCATGAAGCGAAAAGTCGTGCTGGAACCGCCGAAGCTACCGCAGCATAAGCGATAGTGCCAGCTACGGATTTAAAAAATTGTCTACGGGACACACCCATACGAACCTCCTGAAAAATTTGTTGTTAAAAATCACCCTCACCGCGAGGCGTTAATAATTGTTAATACCCGATCCAAAAAAAACTATAAACTGTACATGTAATCGACAACATAGCCAACCTCATCTTTGGTCATAATACCATGTTTGCCAAATGGCGGCATCATGCTTTGAGGATTTTTTGCTGTCGAATCCCATATCTGGCTGTCCAAAACACTGCGTTTTGGATAGCGCTGCTTCATCTGCAGCAGTGGTGGTCCTAAATTCCCTGCCATTTCGCCACCCGGTATAAGATGGCAGGCAAGGCAGTTGCCCTTACTGCCATCAAACGCGAGTTTTTTGCCTTTTGCGATATTCTCTTCAAGAGAACCCGCTTGTCCCGATAAAGGCAGCATCAGGATGCTGACAGCCGCAATCATACCGATTCGCTTCATCTTTTGTCCCTCTGTTGTTTGGTTACTGAAAAAGAAAGATTAACTGTATAAACTTATGCCCAAATATCTTGCGTGATATTTTTGTACCATCCCCATGCAAAAATTGCCTCTTGACGGAGATGCTCGTTATTGGCATCCATTGGCGTAACACCGCCAGCGCCGGGAATATCAACAATACCGCCAGCACTGAGCTTGTACATGCCTGCCACGGAAATTGCATAATCGGTGCCTAAAAGGCTGTAGCAGGTGCTCACTAGAGATGGCGCAATGGGCACTTGCCCTCTAAAAAGAGCGACAATTGCCGCTGCGGCAACTTTACCCTGGCTGCTTGCTGCAAAACCTGATTTCGGCATATCACCCGCATGGCAGGCATCGCCAATAACATGAATTCCAGGATGGATGGTTGATTCAAAGGTTACGGGATGCACCGGGCACCAGCCACTTGCATCGGTCAGCCCGGCATCAAAGGCAATTTTGCCAGCTTTTTGTGGTGGAATAATATTGATGAGGCCACCAGCTTCATCGCCAAACTCGGTAGCAACGGTCATTGCTTCGGCATTCACCCCTTCAACCTTTCCGCCAGCAGTAGCTGCCCGCCACTCAATTTTTCCAGGGTAGAGGCGTTCCCACCCCTGCATGAAGAGCTCCTGCTTGGAAAACTTCTCTTTATCGTCAAGGATGATGATTTTCGATTTTGGCTTGTATTTGCTCAAATACATTGCCATAAGGCTTGCCCGTTCATAAGGCGCAGCAGGGCAGCGGAGCGGGTTGGCTGGAGGGCAGATCAGCACATTGCTACCATCCTTTAACGCCAGCAACTGGTTGCGTAACAGCAGCGTCTGGGCACCAGCCTGAAAGCCATGCGGCATACTCGTTTCAGCAATACTTTTGCTGTAGCCTTGTATGGCATCCCATTTAAAATCGATTCCCGGCGACACAATCAAGCGGTCGTAATGCAGCACTTTACCACTTTTCAGTGTGACCTTTGCCGCAGCCGCATCAATCGTTACCGCAGTATCGTTCATGACGGCAACTCGATACTTCGTGCGTAAAGCGTTATAGGTATGCGTGATATCTGGCATTGTTTTCAAGCCGGTCATCACCCAGTTACTGATGGGGCAGGTTTGAAAAACAGTTTTTGGTTCAACCAATGTAATGGCAAGAGAGGGATCGAGTTTGCGCAGATATTTTGCGGCTGTAGCGCCACCAAAGCCGCCACCAATAATAACAACATGGTTTTTAGCAGCAAATGCTGGTGTTGCGTGAGCAAACATGCCTAATGCGGCACCAGCAGCGCCGGTAAAAAGCAATTTACTGAAATCACGGCGAGAGAGCTTTTGATCCATAGAGCACAATCCTGAGTAAAACGCTTGGGGAGCAGCGATTCTTATTAAATAAGTCTATCAAAATCTGAGGGAAACGTCAGTGACAACGTTTTGGCGCTTGATTCAATCCTGAGGCATGCGGTTCATGCTGTTATAAAGAGAATCGTGCTTACGCCGTAACAAGAAAAATAGTATATGGTTATATAGTGAAAAAGTTTAACCATTCCTATCGCTTTCAGCAAAAAAATACGCTATATCATTATAATTATACTATGAATGCGTATGGTTGAGTCTGTATGAACAATATTTTTTCTCCATTATTTTGTGTCCTTATTTTCCAAGCTCTGAAGTGCAATGCGGGCAACGGAGAGCTTTGAGCGGTACGGTACTGAGGCAGTATGGACACTCTTTTGTGGTTGGAGCCGTCGCTTGCGGCTTCTCCTCACGACGCAACATGTTGATGGCTTTGACCAGAAGAAACACCGCAAATGCCATAATGAGAAAACTGATCACGGAGTTAAGAAAAAGTCCGTAGTTGATGGTGACGGCACCAGCCGCCGTTGCATCGGCTAATGCGGCATAGGGCGCTTTGGCTTTTACACCCTCTTTTAAGACGATATAGAGATTGGTAAAATCAACGCCGCCAATCAGCAAGCCCAAAGGAGGCATCAATACTTGAGCCACCAATGTTGTTACAATGCTGCCAAATGCACCACCAATAATAATACCAACCGCCATATCAACCACATTGCCACGCATGGCAAACTCTTTAAATTCTTTTAACATAGCTGTTAATCCTTATAAGTTTTATTTTTGGTTATCGTACTCTTCACATCATTAATGGCATCAGTGCCGAGTTTCAAGCTATTACTTGTTCCAACACATTTTAAGATCAAGTATACAGCTTGTGGTGACACCATCCCATTTTTCTGGGATTTTAGCATTGAAGAGCGGCATCGGTCATTGCTGGTCGTAATAGGTAATTTCTTCAGAGTAAAAACAAAGCTTTGTTACATTGGCAGGAATGCTCTCTTCAGAACGAAATGAGTCTCTTTTATGCGAGAAATTTTTACAGCGCTTATCCGCCATATCACGCTTGCTTTTTTGCTTGCCACAATGTTACCGATGATTGATGATAATACACTCCACGCCGAAAAAAAGAAAATTATTCTTCAACATGCCGATACCATTGAAGGCGGCGAAGAGGGCAGCGCGATCTACCGTTCTGTTCTTGGCAATGTGGTATTTCATCACGATGCTCTGACGCTACGATGCGACCGTGCAACCGATTATCCTCAAGAGAATAAAATTGTGCTGCAAGGGCATGTTTTTTTATCGGATAGCGTTGTTGAGCTTTATGGCGATAGTGGTGTGTACTATCCTGAGCGGCAAGTTGGTGAGCTGCGTGGTCATGTTAAAGGCAGAATGGTGGACAACACGCTTGCTGGAAAAGCCCGACGTGGTACGGTGAACATGCAGAGCAATCAGATAACGCTGTACGACGATGTTCTTGTCTGGCATGGGGCGAAGCAGATCAGTGGCGACACGATTCTGCTGCTGTTTCAAGATGCTGCCGGCAAGGATCAACGGAAAAAACTTAAAGCGATTGATGTGAAAGGCAGCGCATTTTTAGCTGCACGCGACAGCCTCTCTCGTTCACCGGTGGTTTACGATCAGTTTAGCGGCAAGAATATGCTGATAATGCTTGATGAGCTATCGAAAATCTCAGGTATTACCCTGACCACACAGGCTGAGAGTTTGTATCATTTGTACGACGAACAGCGACAGCCTGCAGGCATCAACTATTCGAGCGGCGACGTAATTCAGATGTTTTTTACAACCGGAAAGCTGAGTAGAATCAAGGTTGCTGGCGGAGTTGAAGGGAAGCAGTATCCTGAAAGTTTCAGAGGGATGAAGAAGATTAATCTGCCTGCATTTGTCTGGCGGGAAAAAGAGAATCCGTTTGGAAAACTGAAAAACCTTCCGTGACAAGGGAAGGCTTTTCTGGATAAATGAGCGATGGAGAGCGTGTTCTGCTGATTGCTACGAGGCCATAGGGCAGTTTCCGCCAGAGCACGCGCCCGTAGAGCAGGGACTTGATGCTGCCGGTGGCTTGCTTTTGTTGTAATCCGTTTTGTAAAAGCCGGAGCCTTTCAGCACAAAGCCGCCTTCACCGGAAATAACCCGCTCAAAGCTCTCTTCTTTACATTGCGGGCAGGTGGTCAGCGAGGCATCGCTTATTTTCTGGACTATTTCAAGCTCATTACCACATTTTGAGCAACGATATTGGTAGGTTGGCATAATCTATGTTCTCCTTGATTCATGGATTACTGACGCTTGATACGGCAGCGTCAGGTTATTGTTATAAAAAGAGAAGCGCTGTAGAGTAACAGCGATTTTCTATATAAAAATATTTCATCATATATAAAAGTTCAGCCCGTGATCGTTAAAACTCGTGCCGTTGTTTTGCGTGAAACTAAATATCGTGACCAGTCGAAAATCTGTTTGCTCTACACGCGTGAGTTCGGCAAAATGTCAGTTATTGTGAAAGGGGCACGTAACCCGAAAAACAAACTCTCCGGCATATTCAGCCCTGGCAATATTCTTGATCTTGTGCTGTACAAACGAAATGGGCGCGATATTCAACTCGTCAGTGATGGAAACCTTCTCCGAAGCCCCATGGTTCCGGCGGCGGATCTTGAGCGTTTTGCTATTCTTTACAGGATTATTGAGCTTATCAAGCAAACAACCGATGGTAATGAAAAAAACGTGCCACTCTTTACGCTGCTTGCAGGTACACTTGAACAACTGTATCGTATGAAGCTTGATTTTAAGCAGTTATACGCATGGTTTCTCTTGCGGTTTGTTTCGCTGCTTGGTTTTCAGCCATCGCTCAACAGATGCGTTTTCAGTGGCGAAGAGCTGCTGCCCGCCATAACGGCAATGCGGTTGAGCGAGCTTTATTTTGTGATGAATCCTGGGGGGTTTGCAATACCAGCAGCGGCGGGTGCTGATTTTGGCAGAAAGCGGCTTATTCCCGTGCGCCTTGTACTTCTTTTGCAGTCGATGGCTGCAATCCGCACGCCTGCAACACTGTTGGCACCGACTGATGCGTATGATGTGGAGACGCTTTGTGAGCTTTTGCAGGAGTATTGTGCATTGCATCTGGAGCATTTTCGTTCGGTAAAAAACCTTGCAATAGTGTCGCAGATCACGCAATAAAGCGCGGTATGGCCATTTTTTACGGTTTTATATCTTCTCGACTATTTCTATCTTAAGCTCATATTTTCCGTTACTGTTACAACCTCTTGTTCAATCCTAAACTGCATTTTTCGACATGCCTCTACTCACAAAATCAATTGAACTCTTTGAAAAAGCAAAGAAGTTTATTCCCGGTGGTGTAAACTCTCCGGTACGAGCATTTAAATCCGTTGGTGGAACTCCAATTTACATGGCAAAAGGGTCGGGTGCCTACATGACCGACGTTGACGGCAACACCTATCTCGATTATGTCGGTTCGTGGGGACCGTTCATTCTTGGCAGCATGCACCCCAAAATCACCGTTGCGCTTGAGTACACGCTGAAAAATATCGGTACCAGCTTTGGTACTCCGATTGAGATGGAGATCGAAATTGCCGAGTTGCTCTGCAAAATTGTTCCTTCGCTTGAGATGGTTCGTATGGTCAACAGCGGTACTGAAGCGACGATGTCGGCAGTTCGCCTTGCCCGTGGCTACACAGGCCGTGATAAAATCATCAAATTTGAGGGGTGTTATCATGGCCACGGCGACAGCTTCCTCATCAAAGCTGGTTCCGGCGCGTTGACACTTGGCGCTCCCGACAGCCCTGGTGTCACGAAAGGCACGGCGCAGGATACGCTCAACGCCACCTACAACGATATTGAGTCGGTTAAGCTTCTTGTGAATGAGAACAAAGGCAACATTGCTGCCATTATTATTGAGCCAGTTGCAGGCAACACTGGCGTTATTCCAGCACAACCGGGCTTCCTTGCGGCACTTCGCGAGCTTTGCGACCAGGAAGGCATTGTGCTGATTTTTGACGAAGTGATGTGCGGTTTCCGCGTTGCACTCGGCGGTGCACAGAGCCTCTATGGCGTCACTCCTGATTTGACCACGATGGGCAAAATCATCGGCGGCGGCCTCCCTGTCGGCGCATTCGGTGGCAAACGCGAGATTATGGAGCGTGTTGCTCCGCTTGGCGATGTGTATCAGGCAGGCACGCTTTCAGGCAATCCGCTGGCGCTTACCGCAGGTCTTGCAACCCTGAATCTGCTCATCGACGAAAATCCTTATCCTGAACTCGAAAGAAAAGCGCAGATTATTGAGGCAGGCTTCAGCGATAACTTGAAGAAGCTTGGCTTGAACTATGTGCAGAATCGTGTTGGTTCCATGTCATGCTTGTTCTTCACCGATACGCCGGTGGTGAACTACTCAACCGCCATTACGGCTAATGTCAAAAAGCATGGCAAATACTTCCACTCCATGCTTGATCAGGGAATTTACCTCGCTCCGTCACAGTTCGAAGCAATGTTCATCAGCTCCATGCACACCGACGAGGATCTGGAAAAAACCATCAAGGCAAACTACAATGCGCTTGTGGTTTCCGAGAAGTAAGGTTTCTACGGCGAATTGTAACTCATTGTAACGAAAAAGGGAGGCTATCGAAGCCTCCCTTTTTCGTTTACTCAATCACTCCGGTGCGAACGCTCTCTCTGGTAATCATTGCTCTGCTCGATGAATCCCTCACCAATTGCTGAAGTATCGGCATAAACTCTTCGATCTTTTCGACCGAATCAACCAGCTCAATCACTATCGGTAGATTACTGCCCATCTCCATAACCTTTGAGGCATCGTGCCCGTAAGAGAGCACACCTTTCAGCACGGTTGCACCCGCAAGCTCCATAATGCGCGCTTCACGCACAATCTCTTCGTAAAGGGGATGATGACCGTACCGTGTTTGTTCTGCCACAAAAATTCGCAGCATTTCTGACTGTTTCAGTTCCATAAGGCACTCCATTATGTCCAAAGTTTAGCAAAAAATGTTTCTGTAGAAAGGGCGATACGTTCGCCTGCAATGCCACCTGCCAGCGTAAAAAAACTCTCGATTGCTCATCAGCAAAGTATTATCAAACAGAGCTGTGTTGGAAAATCGGGCACCATCATTTTCAATGGTGATGATTGCACGCTTGTCCATCCTCAATGCGCTTGTGAGCGCAACACATTTCGTCAAGAATGCCGAGCAGCGTGTTAAAAATGCCGACAGCGATAATGGTCGGTGCCCATAATCCAATAAAAATGGCAATCAGTTCGTGATTCGCTCCTGTCCCAAAAATAAAAATATAGATGGAAAGAAGTATTGACAATGTGGCTGCAATAAAGTAAAAATGTGGCTTCATGCGGTGTGCTTGGTTAAGTGATACATACCTTTGTAAAAGGTAAGAATAATAAAGAGATGAAAAAATTTACTCGCTCTGCTCTGGGGATGATGTACATTTAAATTTTAATCGAGAGGAGCGTGCTCGAATCGGGTTTACCACAGAAGATCATCTTTATATGAAGATTAAAAAACGGATACTTGCCATTGATTTTGGTACAAAACGCATTGGGCTTGCACAGAGTGATCCGCTCTGGCTTTTTGCGCAGCCAGTTGGAACTGTTGACCGGGCAGGGCTGTCGAAGCATTTGATGAGCATGGTGCAGCAGGATGCTGTGGAGTTTGTGCTTGTCGGGTATCCGCTCAGCACCAATGGCGAGACGAACGCCATGACCGGCGTAGTTGATCGTTTTCTTGAGGAGTTGCGTGCTGAGTTCCCTCAGTTGGTGATTAAAACATCTGATGAACACCACTCATCGCGCGATGCCCGCCAAATACTGGTTGCGTCAGGAAAGTCACGAAAGGTTCGGCAACAGAAAGGTAGAGTTGATACCGCGGCAGCGTGCGTGCTGCTTACGGAGTATCTGGGAAGTTGTGGGTGAAGAAGGGATAACGTACAGTTTTTCATTAGCTTTTAGGAGAGGTATCATAAACCTTTCTACCTAAATCCAGACGGAGATCATCAAATTCTGTGAAACCATCGGGTTCGATTACATGAGCGCGGTGATCTGGCAGAAGGTCACGACCTCAAACGGTTATCTTAACCACTGATTATCAGTAGTAATTTTTTTGTGACATTACCGTATGCAATCCCTTTCGCGGCGCTCTGTTCTACATGATGAGGCGGGGTTACTATGATGCGCAGCGAATTTTTGATATGTTTCATGTGTTGTTACAACAATGCTTGCATGAAGCAGGCAAAGCTTGAATTGAAGAAGAGAAAAAGGAGAACTATGGCTGCTGAACATATTACGCTTGATATTCCCGAAAAGATACTGCTTGCAGAAAAGACTGATGCACTGGCTTTTGGAAGGGAATTGAGGGTTCTTGCGGCAGTTAAGCTGTTTGAGATGGGGCGGTTGTCGTCTGGTCGTGCTTCAGAGCTTGCCGGGATGAGCCGCGTTGAATTTTTACTCAGTCTCAGTCGCTATAATGTTTTTCCCCTGGCTTCCGAATTAGATGACTTAGAGCGCGACCATGCTTTACGCCATTAGTAATACATCTCCCTTACTCTATCTTTATCGTATCGGGCTGATTGATCGACTTCCTGAAATTTTCGGAGAAATATGGACTCCTGAAGCGGTGAAGGTTGAATTAATGGTTGGCGACAAGAGTGGATATGATGTTCCAAACCTGTCAGATTTTTCATGGATCAGGATCATAAACCCAAAAATACAGCCCTCTGAATGGCTCTCATTAGACCTTGTCCCGGGAGAATTGGCGGCGATGTCGCTTGCGTTAGAAAATTCGCATTGTATTGTTTTGCTTGATGATATGCTTGCTCGTCGAACAGCTCATGCTGCCGGTTTACAGGTTTGGGGTACCCTTAAAGTATTACTGGAAATGAAAGCGCAAGGACTTGTCAGTAGGGTTGAGCCGTATGTCAATCGTTTGGCTGATGCGGGAATGTGGATTTCAGATGTTGTGAAGCGTCGGATTCTTGTGTTAGCAGGGGAGTTGTAATAATCATTCGGATAGAGATCCAAAGCTGATCGGCATCAAGAGCGAACCCATCACCCACGACAAAGCGGTCGGCTATCTGACCGATAAAATCAAGGGAAAGCGTATCTTCCTGAAGCATGACAAGCTGAAACATGACGAAGAAAACCTCCTGCTTTGCTACCTCTATCTGGAGAACAAGACCTTTGTCAATGCGCATCTGATCAAAAGCGGGCTGGTTGGGATTGACAGCAGCTATGAATGCAAGTACATGGGGAAGTTTCTTGATATGGGTGAGCTTGTTCAGGGATGAACGGAGCCTTTTTTTCTATATTATTGGGGTATATCAGCCCATTATATAAAGGGATGTCGCTCTCTCAATCTGGTCAAGATTGCTTCGTCATCACCAGGAGTTATACCTTGAAATGTTGATTTAAAGGTTTCTATCGATTGGATCTCAGAAGTGCGTAATTGATCTGTATCTATACTTGGAGCACCCCTCACCTCGATCAAGTATTGTGATCCATAGATCAAGGAAAATATTTCTTTAGTGCGCTCTACATGATAGCGACTTGTAACGACCAAAATCGATGTCCATCGGGTTGTTACCGCGTGATTACGCTTAGTAAAAAACGCATCACCAACAGTGTCTCGCGAATCTCTGTCGGTTATAATCGAATCTAACGTAATGCCACAATTTACTGCGTATGCACAACGGAAATAAGGGAATCCGCCCGGTAAGCCCATCCGCATGTTATAAGAAAAGGCGCTTCGTTGTTCAGGAATGCATTAATAGCGGTGTCCATGCGTGCACGTGACTCCCTCATTCAGGTTCCCTTGCGCATCCATAAGATTAGCAAGTACTATAACAGCATTATATTCTTTGGTATGATGACTTTTTGATAAACTCAGAGCCGATGTCTTGGATTTACTTCCAAACAGATTTCTCAATAAAGAACCCCGCCGCAAGCAGCGGGGTATTTTGAAGACAACTCTATCATACTTTACGCCTCAAGAGGCGGGGAATATGACCCTTAGAGATTTACATATCTCATTGCTTCCATACAATCGAGGAGCAGATCCTAATGCTTGGTCATTCTTGGAAAATACGCCAAAAGGTGTTTCTATTCATTTGATTGATCCATGTGTTGATACTGGGCAGCTTCTCATACAAAAGGAGGTCATCTTTGAGGAAGGTTCTGAGACTCTTGGACACACATACAGTTTCTTACAGCAAGAAATTATAGCACTTTTTTGTGAGCATTGGGAATAATTACGTGATGGAACAATAAGGCCAATTCCGCAGGTTGGAGATGGAACTTTTCATTATGCGAAAGAGTTTGCGAAGCTCAAAGAGTGTTTGTTAGGCGAAGAGGGTTGGGATGTGACCATATCTTCATTTAAAGCGCGATATAATAATCTGATCGCAAATAAGAGTGAGCAGTGGCTTGAACGCGATGAAGGTTTTGGTGGCATGCTTGCTGGTAATGTTTTCAAATAGTTGATTTATCTTTTTGAAGATAATATATACCTATACCGATTATAAGGTGGGTCTTGTGATGTATCATAGTGTAAATAAATAAATTTTAATACCTTATCGCTATTGAGAACCATGGCTATGCAACAAGATCGAGCACTCAATATTCTGAGCAGTCATAAAACGGAATATCAGGTAGTAGAAGAGCTGATGGAAGATTACATGGATCTGATTGATCTTCGGGAGACAAAAGCAGAAGGGCAGGGTCAGCCATCCGTACCCCTCGATGAGGTGATCAAGGAACTGAAAAAAGGCAGATATGCTTCTCTGTTGAGAGTGGGTCGTAGTTAAGCCACAAACTGCCTCAACATCCTCAAATCATTCTCAAACAGCAACCTGATATCGTCAATCGTGTACCTCAGCAGCACCGTCCTGTCAACGCTCATACCAAAAGTGTAGCCTGGCTTGAACCACTCTTCGGTGTCTATGCCCGCAGCCCATGATTTTGAGCCAGCCTGATTTTTTGCAGACCTTGTCACCACAGAGGTAGCAGGTGACGTCCACGTCGGCTGATGGTTCAGTGAAGGGGAAAAAGCTTGGGCGGAACCGAATTTTGAGATGACAATGAATCGAAGAAAAGTTATACAATTTGCGCTTTCAATTCGCAATTTGTATAATATCCTATGATTTATCGCAAACTAACAGCAACCCTTCAGCGGTTAGCCAAAACCTTTCCTGTAATCGCAATAACCGGGCCGCGGCAGTCAGGAAAAACAACGCTGGCAAAAGCCGTTTTTGCCGACAAGCCATACATAACGCTTGAAGACCCTGCAGAACGTGCCTTTGCCCTTGAAGATGCGAAAGGGTTCCTTCACCGGTTTCGTGATGGAGCCATTTTCGATGAAGCTCAACGATGGCCGGATCTCTTTTCATACCTTCAGGGCATGGTTGATGAAGAGCCGATTCCCGGAAAATTCATTCTGACTGGTTCACAGCAATTTGGATTGCTCGCCGGAGTCAGCCAGTCACTTGCTGGTCGCGTTGGTATGACCGCTCTGCTCCCCTTGTCCCTTTCAGAGCTTCCGACAGCATCGCAATCGTCACTATCGCTTGATACGCTGATCATAAAGGGTTTTTATCCAGCTCTTCATGTGAGGGATATATCGCCTGCCGACTGGTTTGCTAGTTACATCGCCACCTATATCGAACGGGATATCCGGCAGGTGTTACGGGTTCAGGATTTATCGGTATTCCAGCGCTTTGTGCGTCTCTGTGCAGGGCGAAACGGACAACTGCTCAACCTTAATGCCTTGGCGGGAGAAACGGGTATTTCCCATAAAACAGCACAATCATGGCTCTCTGTGCTGGAATCAAGCTACATTGTCCATCTGCTCCCGCCATACTACCGGAACTTCGGAAAGCGACTTATAAAAACGCCGAAACTCTATTTTTTGGATCAGGGTCTCGCCTGCTGGCTTCTTGGTATCCGTTCACCTGAACTCCTTGCTCTGCATCCTATGAGAGGAGCAATTTTTGAATCTTTCATCATAACCGAGTTTCTCAAATCCCGCTATAACCAAGGGCTGCCTCCCGATCTCTACTTCTGGCGCGACAATAATGGCCTCGAAGCGGACATTGTTTTTGAAAGTGGCACAAAGCTGCAACCGGTTGAAATAAAATCAGGCAGAACCATCACCGGTGACTCTATCCGTGCAGGTCTCAAAGCCGCACGATTTGCTGGAGAAGAAGCGCTTCAACCCTGGCTGATCTATGGAGGTGATGATTCCTATGAGCGCAACGGCGTAACAATCATGAGTTGGCGCGACTGCGCAAAATGGGCAGAGCTCAATGCGGAACAGTTTCAGCCGAAAACCATCGGTTGAAAAAGATTGACGAACAGTTTTCCTTTAGCTTTTGGACGCTGCTTCTTTATCTTTCCCCTTCATTACTTGCTCAATCCAATATTCACCGGCAACACTCTTTTTTATGAGCACTTTATCTATGCTTGATGTTTTTAAATCAACTGGCGCTTTGCTCGACGGTCACTTCAAGCTGACCTCGGGACGCCACAGTAATGCCTACTTTCAGTGTGCCAAAGTGCTGCAATATCCCGAACATCTGACGACGGTTTGCAGCAGGATTGCGGAGCATTTTACGGGCAAGGGCGTGGAAACGGTTATTTCTCCAGCAATTGGCGGCATTGTTGTTGGCACAGAGGTTGGTCGCCAACTTGGCGTAAAGACGATTTTTGCTGAACGCAAAGAGGGCGCAATGACCATTCGCCGCGGCTTTACTCTTCAGCCTGACGAGCGTGTGCTGGTGATTGAGGATGTTATCACCACCGGAGGTTCAGTGGCTGAAGTGATTGCGCTCATCACCGCTGCCGGTGCATCGCTGGTTGGCGTGGGTTCGGTGGTTGACCGCAGCAACGGGCGCGTGAAGCTTGCGGATGAGCAGTTTTCGGTGCTCTCGATGGAGGTGGTCAGCTACACGCCGGAAGAGTGCCCGCTCTGCAAGCAGGGAGTTCCGATTGATGCTCCCGGCAGCCGCACAAACCAGCAGCCGTAACGTGGTATAATGGCAGATTCACCGTTTAAAAGCATCGCGATTGTCGGGCTTGGTTTGATTGGCATGTCGCTGGTGCGGGCAATCAAACAGTCGCCTCTTGCGAATGAGTATGGCATCGAGCTTCACGGCTTTGATCCCTATTTGAGCGCAGATGAGCAGCAGTTCGTGCTTGCGCATGGTCTTGATCGCTTTATTGATGATAAAAAAACGCTCTATAGTGCTGACCTCTTGATTCTTGCCGCGCCGGTTGAGGTGAATATTGCTTTGCTTGAGGAGATTAAGCAGCTTGCGCCATCCTCAACGCTGGTGAGCGACGTTTCAAGCACAAAAGCGCTTATTGCACAAAGAGCGCGCGAGCTTGACCTTCCGTTTATAGGAATGCATCCAATGGCAGGCAAAGAGCAGAAAGGGTGCCACGAGAGCCACGAAGAGCTGTTGCAGGGCAAGCGGCTTATCTTTTGTGATGATAATAACGTGCTTGCGAGTGGCAAAGGTGCTTTTCTTGTCAAACTGATGCAATCCGCTGGATGCACAACGCTTGCCATGAAGCCGGATGAGCACGATCGCATTATTGCGCGAGTCAGCCATCTGCCGCAACTCCTCTCGACGCTGCTGATGCAGCATTGCGGCGATGCACTCCACGCCTCTGGTCCGGGCTTTGCCACACTTGCGCGCCTCTCCGGCAGTTCTTGGGAGATTTGGCGCGATATTGTTGTCACCAACAGCGACAACATTGCCGATGAGCTTGAGCAGTTTTCACAGGCACTTGCGCTGCTCGCCAATGAGGTGAGAGTGTGCGATCTGCAACACCTTGAATTGCGTTTCAGCGAGGCGAATCGCCTTTACCAACGTCTTAAAGAGATGAACCGATCATGAAATTCGGAATCGTTGTGAATGTGTTGCGAGAACGTGCGCTGGTGCTTGCCCGTGAACTTGCAGAGTGGCTGGCGAAGCGGCAGATTGATTACGTTTTTGAGACGCTTTCTGCGGAAAAGATGCAGATCAAACCCTCTGCGCCAATTGAAGAGCTTAATCGCCACTGCGACGCTTTTATCTCACTTGGTGGCGATGGAACGCTGCTCTTTACGTCGCATTACGCTGTGACCAAGCCGGTCATTGGCATCAACGTCGGGTATCTTGGCTTTTTAACAGAGTTTACGCAAGCGGAGATGTTTTCGGCGGTTGAGCAGGTGCTGAACGGCACCTATTCTATCCATACCCGTTCGCAACTTGAAGCGACCGTTTCTATCAATAATACGGTGCATCATTTTCGTGCGTTGAATGACGTTTTCATCGAAAAGGGATCTTATCCGCGTATTCCGACATTTATTATCAAACTCGACGGGGAGCTGCTCAGTTCTTACCGGGCTGACGGTATCATTATTGCAACTTCGACAGGATCGACCGCATACTCCATGTCTGCCGGTGGTCCAATCATTGCACCAAAATCGAGCGTTTTCGTGATTACGCCAATATGCCCGCACATGCTGACGGTGCGCCCTATCGTCATCAGCGATGATAAAAATATTGAGGTCTCTGTTGATGCGCCTGATGGTGAATTTCCTCTCAATTGTGATGGTAGTCTGAAAAAACTGCTTGCACCGCGAGAGTCTATTACCGTGCGGAAATCACCCGTGGAAATTAATCTTGTTGCCAACGAGAGCAGAAGTTATAGCGAAATTCTGCGCACTAAACTGCTCTGGGGTCGCGAGCATGACGCTGGGCAGTAACCGCATCCGATAATTTTTTCTGAACAACTTCCTCTCTACACATTTCATGCGAAATAGCATCAGCCTCCGTTCACTTCATCACTTGCTTGGCATTCCGCTTGACACGCCACTCGGAATTGAGGAGATGTGTAACCGTCTTCAGCCGGTCTATTACCCCGCGCCTGAGCTTTCGCTGCGACTGGAGCAGTTTTGTCGTGCACTTGTGGAGGCGATGCAGTCGCTTGGTATTTCGGTGCAGTCGCAAGCTGATGCGTTGGGCGGTGATGGACGATTTGCATCAGGAACGGTTATTCTTGCGCCGGGATATTTCCCCGACGATCTGTTAGCTATCAACAGGGTCACAACGCTCTACAACAATATTATTGTCGGAATTTACGATGAGCCTGCGCCGCTTACGTCCGACTCTTTGCCCCAAGAGCGCCTTGATGCTATTGTCGGCAGGCTCGCCCGCGACATGGTGCATATTCTTATTTTTGTAACCGATCGTTCATGGACAATCTGTACCATGAATGGTGGTGTGGCGACGTTCCCGACCGCTTATCCTGCGCTGGAGGATGTGCGTTCGGCGCTGGTGCCAAAACTCACGGCGCAAGTGGTGCCGCCACGTGCGGAGGAGCTTGACATCATGCACGGAGAGCTTGATACGGCGACACCGGAGTTTGAGGCTGTTGCCGCAGATTTTATGCAGTGCAGCGCGTTGTGGAGCAACAATGCCGCGTTGCTGACGCACACCTCAACGGAAGGACTCGATTATCGTTCACCATTTTATAAAAGGATTGTTGCCCGCTATCTTGATCAGCGGAGTGGCATGAGCTATGGTTTTTTTGCGCGCCAGTTGCCGGTTGCTGTGCAGCCCGCTCTTCTATCCGAAGCGACGGGGCATCTCCATATCCGTATGCAGGCGAGGGATTTTTTTGTGCCTGTACCACAGGTCAGCGTTATCACCACGAGGTCGGGATGCAGAAAACATCAGCTTGATCCAAAGAGAGATCTTGTGGAGATAGGAATCGTTCAGCGTGAGGGAAAAGGACGTGCCTGGCTCAAAACTCCTGTGGGGATGTCGCCTGACGATGTTGCCAAGCCGTCATTCGACACCTTGACGATTCTTGCTCATGCACTTGGTAATGCGTTGATGGCAAGCATTTTAATGACGCTCAAGCCTGATGCGAGGTTTCCATTCCATCTTGCCCGTTCAGGTGCGTCAATAACGCACTGGCATGATTATCTGCACCTTGACCAGCTTCCTGAAGGGTATTATCTGCACGGAGCCGAAAATCCGCCAGTTGCCTGCTCAACACCGCAATCGGCGGCGTACAGTCTGCTTGGGAAAATAGCTGCGCTTGAGCAAGCACTTGAAGATGGTGCGGAGTATCGGGGCGATGTGCATGTTGAGCCAAACCACGGTACCAATATTGTCGGAATGCTCTCACTTGCAGAAACGGCAAAACTCCTGAACAATTCCGCCGTCAGCCTTGTTAGCCCTGTCGGCGCTTCAGCAATTATCTCAGAAAGAGGATAGAGCCAAGGGCAACATCGGAAGGTTTATGCCGTCTCCTCTTCACCGCGTTCGATATATGGCCATTTGCCCTGTCGGATGAGAATCATCTCTACAAGCTCGCGAATACACCCTTTTCCGCCTTCATAGCCTGAAATGTAACCAACGCGGTTGCGGAGATAATCAGCGCCGTCGATGGCGGTTGCGGGCAAGCCAACTTTTTCAAGCACAGCAATATCGCCGATATCATCGCCGATGTAGGCGCAATCCTCATCCGAAAGATTGTGGCGCAAGCGGAACGCTTCATACGAATAGAGTGGGCTCTCGCCGTTGAGGTAAAGGTCGTGCACGCCGAGCGCTTCAAGCAATGGACGATAACCTTCAGCATCTCTTTCCGAGATAACAGCAACACGTATGCCCTGTTTCAGCGCCTCTTTTATCGCAACAGCATCCCTCACTGAAATTGAGCACATCTCTCCGCCATTGCTGTCAAAGGTAATCCGGCTGCCGTTCAGAACGCCGTCAACGGGCAAAACAAGCGCCTTAACGGCTTTGAGCGCCTGATCGATTTTTGATGATGGATCAGCTTGCGAAGGCTGCATTCCGAAATATTGAAACCCTTCCAAAAGTGTATGATGTTTTAGAGTGAATGAAGAGCATGCACACACCGATAGAGGTGGAGCAGTTGTTTGACCATGATTCCGAAATCAGCTAATGCGACCTGCGTGGCAGCATCCGAAAGCGCTTTGGCGGGATTGGGATGCACCTCAAAAAAGAGGCCGTTGACACCGGCTGCAACTGCGGCACGGGCGAGAGGCATCACGTACTGCCGCTCTCCGCCGGAAACGCCTTGCCCGGCACCAGGAAGCTGGAGGCTGTGCGTAGCATCGTAAAGCACCGGATATCCCGATTCCGCCATTTTGACCAATCCCCTGAAATCGACAACAAGATTGTGATAGCCGAAGCTAGAACCTCTTTCGGTCAGCATCACGCGGCTATTGCCCGTTTGTGCAACTTTGGCAGCGGCAAGTGCCATATCCTCCGGTGCCATAAACTGCCCTTTTTTGATATTGACCGGAAGGCCACTCTCACCGGCAGCAACCAGCAGCTCCGTCTGACGGCAGAGAAATGCCGGAATCTGGAGCAGATCCACGTAACGGGCAGCAAGGGTAACATCTTTTGTTTCATGAACATCCGTAATCACCGGCATGTTGTATCTCTGACGGATCTCGGCAAGCACTTCGAGCGCCTCTGTGTCGCCGATACCGGAAAAGGAGGAGCCTGAAGTGCGATTGGCTTTGCGATACGATCCCTTGAAAATAAAACGCACGCCATTCTCCAAACTGATGCGCTGCAACTCTTCAGCCGTCTCCATCGCCA
>CAIQSY010000222.1 GCA_903874585.1 uncultured Chlorobiaceae bacterium
ATCAAGACAAGTAAATGATTGCACTTTATGATTACCTCCATAACGTTGCACACAACGACGAAATTGATGAAGAGGTAAATATTCCTGAAGCTGAGCGAAAACGGTTTTTCCTGCATACATTGATTATTCCTTTTTTACGAGTTATGGAATGATCAAGATAACAACCTTTTTTCAAATCGGTGACGCTCAAAAACGTATCGTAATTACTTATATTATTGAAAGTTAAATGCCGTTAATTTTCTCAACAACCGGACACCAGTGATGTATGATGGAAAAGTAACCATTATGCTTGCTGAAGATTTTAAAATAACAGAAGAAAAGTTCTTAGATAGTGATATTGCATTGCCACCTAAAAAAGATCCTCTTCTTGCTACATTAGGCATGATTGATGTTCCACCATTTTCCGAGAAAATTGACGATACTCTCTATAGTTCACCATGAAAAGTACATTTAGCCAAAATTATTCTAGAGTAACTCACTTTCGTCATTACGAGCAAAAGTGATATTGCAAAATTGTATAAATACAGTCATTATACCTTACACCGAGAGCTTGACGCAGCCGTTGATGTTTGCTACCGACGCCAATCATTTACCAATGAGCTTGAACGGCTGGAGTTCCTTTTCCAACTCTACACCCGCTACACGCAACCACTCGTGCCAGCAATGGAGCAAAAGCCGAAGCGCAAGAGGAGAACAAGTAAAAGCAGCTCACGCTTTTTGCACAATCAGTTGTAATGGCAAGTAACCGCCATAGCTACTACATCGCGGCTTTTTGCAAATGGGGATAATGAGCCATCAGCATGGCAAGAATATGTTCTGACGCAAGCAGAAGATGTTCTTTAACTTGCTCAAAAGCATCAAATCCATCGTAATAGGGATCGGCAATCTCCTCGCCAGAGCGTTCAGCAACAAAATCCATTATGAGATGAAGTTGTGGACGATTATGAGTGGCAAGGTAACAGTCAACCTCCTCGTAGTTTTCATAATCCATCACAAAAATCCACTCGCAAGCGTGCAAATCAACATCGCCAATGCACTGTGCTCGAAGTGCGGAGATGTCGATGTTGTGCTGCAAAAGCACCTCAGTCGCCCGATTGTCGGGAGAGGAGTTGCGATGATAAGGAACACAGTTGGTTGTATGCCATTAAGCAATACTGTACCTTATGCAGCCTATTGGCGGGTCAAATCCTCAGTCGAGTGCATGCCGCACGGATATAAACCTTGACATATTAATTTTTAAAGCATTCCCAATGTGTGACGCGCTGCATAGCGAATTGAGCTGGTCGCACTATCGGACAATGTTGCGAGTCGGTAACCCTGAAGCAAGGCTGTGGTACATGAATGAAGCTGCTTTGCCGTGCGCGGATCCTGTGATTTCTTGTCGGGAGACTACGGTTGATTAGACGTGCTCAATTGAGGTGTGATTGGAAATTTCGGAATTGGTGGTACATAAATCAGCCTGCGAGAGATGGTGAACATTATCATTGCCGGTCAGGCGTGCAAAGTCACGAAGCTCTTCGGTGACGGCTTTGAAAAAGTTAGCGACGCGGATGGCAGATTTATCGACATCCAGACGGGAACGAAGGGCAGTATCCTGCGTGGCGATGCCGACGGGACATTTGCCGGTATTGCAGATACGGTATTGCTGACAGCCTGCCGCCATCATGGCCGCAGTCCCGACAGCAATGGCATCGGCCCCCATTGCCAGCGCCTTGGCGAAGTCTGACGAGGTGCGCAGACCTCCGGTAATAATCAGGGAGACGGTATCAGCCCCTCTTGCATCAAGTATTTTTCTTGCTCTTGCAAGAGCGAAAATGGTTGGCACGGAGGTAGCGTTTTTGACAACCTTGGGAGAAGCGCCAGTTCCGCCTGCACGACCGTCGATAGTGATGAAATCCACACCCGCGTAGAGAGCGATATCGATATCTTCTTCAATATGGCCAGCCGCAAGCTTGATGCCAATCGGTTTACCCCCGGTTCTCAATCGTAAATGGGTGACCGTGGCTTTCAGATCCTCTTTTGAGCGGATATCGGGGAAGTGCGACGGGCTGATGATATCCTCTCCTTCCCGACATCCCCGGATTGCAGCGATTTCACGAGTGACCTTGCTGGCCGGAAGATGTCCTCCCATTCCAGGTTTTGCAGACTGCCCGATTTTGATTTCCACAGCATCGACCAGCTTCAGGTTCTCGTCGGTGACACTGTATTTGTTGGGAACATATTCAAAAATATAACGGTATGATGCCGCAAGTGATTCGGGCAGAATACCCCCTTCACCCGAGCACATGGCTGTTTTAGCCTGTGCGCTGCCTTTGGCAAGAGCGAGCTTTGCCTCTCTCGACAAGGCACCGAAGGAGATATGAGAGACAAAAACCGGAGTGTCGAGTATGAGGGGCAAGGCGGCGCCGGGACCGATCAGCGTTTGAGTGACAACCGGCTCTGTTTTGTTGAGCGGCATTTTTGCAAGCTGCGCCCCCTTAATGAGAATGTCATCCCATGAGAAGGTGGGAATCCGAGTCCGCATAGGTTCGATAATCGACGCTCCCGTCATGGCAAGGCGGTGGATATCGGCCATGTTCACCTCGAAATCGTCAGCCGGTCGTCGCCATTCCGCCAGATAATCTTCTCCCAAATCTGTTTCAGTGCCAATCGAGGTGGATACTGGCGGGTTGGATGCTGCAAGGCTGAAACTCTCTTTGCCTGAGCCGCAAACAGGGCATGTCCACTCATTAGGGAGGGCATCCCAAATGACGGATTCCTTGTTTTCATCGTAAATATAAGAGCATAGCCCACATTGCCATTTTGCCATAAGAGACGGTAGATGATATGATTACTGCAAAAGACGATTAATCATCATAATAGGAATTTTTCCTGATTGAGTATCAGGAAGAGAGCCTTCTTTTTTTGACCACACACCAGCGCTATCAGCCCTCGAAAGAAAATCTGACAAGGTAACAGGAAAGAGACTCCTTATGCTCTTCGGCAATGCGTTATCTCACCAATCGTTTTGCACCCATGTTCACGCGTAAACTCGACGTTATTCGATTTGCTTTTCCATAAAACTCAATTTTTTTGTAAAATTCTTGTATTATTAACAAGTAACGCTCTTCTACATTCCATCTAAAGGTGCTTGTCTGGTTATCATAGCAGGATGAAAATATATTAATCCAGAATGATCCACGAAAACAAACCTCTGGTCTGGTTACATGGTGAAATCAAAACACCACCAATGTCACAATCAGCTCGACTTGAAACGGGTTATTTACTACGGAAATTGCAGTGTGGAGATTAACTATTTAAATTTGTAAACAATGGGGAAAAAAGTGCTATGGAAAAGGATAAGCAAAAAAGAGTTGAAGCTGCTGGCTGGAAAATTGGAGACGTTGAAGAATTGCTCAACCTAACGCAGGAAGAGTCCTCTCATATTGAACTCAAGCTTTCGCTAAGTCAGAATCTTCAAAAGTGGCGCCGTATGCTTAACATAACCCAGCAAGATTTTGCTCGTCTAATTAAATCAAGTCAATCTCGCGTTGCTAAAATGGAAGCAGGTGATCCATCTGTTTGTCTTGATCTGCTTGTGAGGCCTCTTCTTGCTTTGAAAACACCAAAACGGGCACTTTCATGTATGTTGCCAAAATAATTATCCATGCAGCAATTGAAAGGCGCTCATGAAGCTCATGAATCAGTTGCAATTCTTTTCCTTTCTGCATTAACATTTCTCAGCGCTGCATGGGGTGGCAGGTTGTTAACTCGTGGCGTGCATCCTGCTTTTATTGCTTTTGCAGAGTAACCACATTATCTTGAATCAGATGCTGTGGTCTGCTCAATTTGTTGACCGGTAAACCTGTTCGATGTCGCCGTATTATGCGGTTTAAATAGCAAAAATGGATTAAAATTAGGGGACGCTTCAGAAAACGAATTTTAAAGTACGATAAGGATTCTTTTGTTTTGCCTCAACTGGAAATGCATGGTAAGTGTTATTGAAAGCTCCAATCGGATCACATTCGCTAAAATGGTTACTCCCTAATTCTTTGGCTCACTTTCGGTTGATTATTTACACAATACAATTGAACCCTGTCGGAAATTTCGATGGAATAACTCGTCGCTGTTTGCCGGATAAAAATCCTTGGTTTAAAATACAGTGATTAATTCTACTCACCAAAACAATCTGCGATGAGTGATGTCTACCGTTTCGGGGTTTCCCTTGAACAGCCCCTGATTGAGGCCTTTGATCTGCATATCAAGGCGCAACAATACAAGAGTCGATCAGAAGCAATCCGTGATTTGATTCGCGAGGAACTTTTGCGAAAAAAATGGACGGAAGGAGGCTCTGTTGCAGGAGCAATCATCATGTCCTACGATAATCATAAGCGGGAACTGGTAAGCAAACTACTGGACATCCAGCACGACTTCCATAATATTATCATTTCTACACAACACGTGCACCTTGACCATGATCACTGCCTTGAAGTGATTGCTGTTAAAGGAAATGCCTCTGATGTAGAAAAGTTGTCAACAGGCTTGAAAGTTTTGGTCGGGGTCAAACATGTTAGCCTCAGCGTTTCATCTGCCGAATAATTCACCCGAATAAAGTTCCCATTCATCCAATAATTTTTTTGAGTATTGGTAGCACAAATATTATTTTTGTGTCACCAATATCGACGCGGAGATATTTCTCAGGAACTTCGATAACGGGCTTTTGTAAGCTTATTTTTTAAAATAGTTGCAAAAATCCTTACCTCAATGACTAAAAAATTTTCAGCGATGCTTCTGACCTTGTTGTGGTCAGCTCCTGCTTTTGCAGCACACCCTTTGGTCACTGATGATACAGGAACTCAGGAGAGAGGGAAATTTCAGATGGAATTGAATGAAGAAAGCTCAAGAGATGAGGAAAGTGAAGCCGGTATTACAAAAAAAGAAACAGGTGGGATAATTACTGCGGTACTGACCTATGGCATAGTTGATAACGTTGACGTAATTATCGGTTTTCCTTGGCAGTGGAGTACCCAGAAGGAAGACGGCAACATGATTTCGAATGACAAAGGAATTGGTGATACATCAGTCGATGTCAAATGGAGATTTTTTGAATGTAAATCGCATGAGCTGAACTTTGCCTTGAAACCAGGACTGACGATACCGACAGGCTATGCAGTAAAAGGGTTTGGCAACGGCAAAATTTCTGGCGGAATGATGCTGATTGCTACCAAGCAATGGGAATATGGAGCAGTGCACTGTAATGTTGGGTACACTCACAATTCATACGGAAAGTTTCATGATAATGAAACCCTGAAACAGGATATCTGGCATGCATCACTCGCAACTGAGATTAAAATGACGGACAAGCTCCGTTCTGTTGCTGACACTGGCATTGACACTAAGAATGAGAAAACATCGGATACAAATCCTGTTTATATCCTTGGAGGCTTGATCTATAGCATTTCGGAAAACTTTGATCTTGATGTTGGTGTAAAAGCGGGGATGAACCATACAGAGAGAGACAGAACAGTTCTTGCCGGACTTACGGCGAGATTTTATTAACGGGTTCTGAATAATTCCGCAGGATTCAACAAGGAGGAAAAAGTGCATATACCAGATGGATATTTAAGCCCTGAGACTTGCGGGGTATTTGGTGCCGTGATGATTCCGATATGGACGGCAGCTTCGAAGGCTGTCAAAAAAACATTAAGCGTTCGGCAGGTTCCGTATCTGGCGATTGGTGCGGCGTTCAGCTTTGTGATCATGATGTTCAATGTGCCCATACCCGGCGGATCGACGGGTCATGCCGTTGGAGGTGTGCTTGTTGCTATTCTTTTGGGACCTTGGGCTGCCTGTATCGCTGTTACCGTTGCGTTAGTAATTCAGGCGTTGTTGTTTGGTGATGGAGGAATTACAGCCATTGGAGCAAATTGTTTTAATATGGCGTTCGTGCTCCCTTTTGTCGGCTATTACGTTTATAAATTGATCAGTTCGAACAGTCCATCAGGCTCCGTCAGGCGTGTTATTGCCGCTGGTGCTGGTGCGTACGTTGGCATTTGTGTGGCAGCTCTGTTTGCTGGCATTGAATTTGGTTTTCAACCCTTACTCTATCATACAGCAAATGGTCAGGCGTTGTACTGCCCTTACGGGCTGAATGTTGCCGTTCCCGCAATGGTTCTGGGTCATCTTATGGTCTTTGGATGGGTGGAGGTGATTGTGACCGCATTAGTCATAAAATATTTACAGAAGCAGAACTCTGTTTTTTTTGAAGGAGGCAGATCATGACGCTGACCAAAAAATTATGGATAGGCATTATTGTTTTAATTGTTTTATCGCCTTTGGGATTGATTTTACCGGATCATTTTAAGGCAGGATCAGCTTGGGGGGAGTGGGGGCGGGAAGAGATTCAGAAAATGACTGGATATTTTCCTCTGGGTTTTCAAAAACTTTCCGAACTATGGAAAGCCCCGCTGCCTGATTATGCTTTTCAGGGATGGGAGGGAAAGGATCTTTTTTCTATGAGTTTTGCGTATATCATCTCTGCGATTGTTGGCATTGCGATCATAGCTGGAGTGGCGTTCTTAATAGGTAAGGTATTAGCAAAAGAGGATGAGTAGCACTTTACACAAACGGCGTGATTTTATAGAGCGTTCAATTTTGAGCGCTCTTGCTTTTTTAAAAGAGGCAACCCTTTCTGAAGAGTATGCCAATCGGAAAGGTTTTTTGCAGTCTTTAGATCCCCGCTTTAAAACCATCTCCTTTTTGGCTTTTCTTGTAACTGCGGTCTCTTTGAAAAGCGCTGCATTGATAGGCACTCTTTACGGATTTTGTTTAATCCTTGCCTTCTTCTCGAACATTCCAATCAGGAACTTCTTATTAAGGACATTGCTCTTCATCCCTTTGTTTTCTCTCTGTATTGTGCTTCCAACCTTGTTCAGCATTGTGACGCCGGGTGAACCGGTTTGGTCTTTCCGTGTTTTGGGTATTAATGGCATCATTACTCGCCCGGGTATGGATGGAGCTATCCTGTTTGTGGTCAGGATTGCAACCTCAGTATCACTGGTTGTTTTATTGTCTTTGACGACACAACACTCGGAACTGCTGAAAGTTTTAAGGCTGTTTGGTGTCCCGCAGGTTTTTGTGCTGACGGTATCGATGTGTTACCGCTATCTCTATCTCTTTGCGACGATGGTTGAAAATATTTTTACCGCTGTGAAAAGTCGTGTCGGGGTGGTGTCGCATCAGCGGCATGGACAGAACGTTGTAGCTTGGAATATTGCCAACACATGGAACAGAACAACACAGATGAGTGAAGAGATCTATATGGCAATGTTATCGAGGGGCTACACTGGTGAACCTCGACTTCTCTCTAAATTTTATGCAATGCCGAAAGATTGGATCTGGCTTTTGTGTGCCGTGATCATCTGTGCTGGCCTATTTTATAGAGGACATACCTGATGAGTGACATTATTTTTGAAGTGAAGGATGTGCACTACTCGTATCTTGGCAAGTTCCCTGCACTGTGTGGTATTGATATGACTATTCGGTCAGGTGAAAAGATTGCGGTCATTGGTGCTAACGGAACCGGAAAGTCAACTCTGTTGCAACTCTTGGACGGACTGATTTTCCCTGATCACGGTCAGGTGATAGCCTTCGGAGAGAGACTGCTTGAACATTCGCAGGATAATGAAAAGGCTGCACACCGATTTAGACAAAGGGTTGGCCTTGTTTTTCAGAATGCAGATATCCAGTTGTTTTGCCCGTCGGTGCGAGAGGATATTGCCTTTGGGCCGTTGCAGTTTGGCATTGCTGAGGAAGAAGTCAAGAAGCGGACCCAGGAGGTCGCTCAGATTTTAGATATTCAGCACCTGTTGGATAGGGTTCCCCATCAATTAAGTATCGGAGAGAAAAGGCGGGTTGCGATAGCATCTGTTCTTGCGATTGATCCCGATGTCTATTTATTCGATGAACCGACAGCAGGACTCGATCCATTAACCGTAAGGCACATTATTGATTTTATTGTCAATGCCAACCAGCAAGGCAAGACCATTATTACTGCTACGCATGACTTGCATATTATCGGGGAGATAGCTGATACGGTCTATGTGTTTGGTCGGAACAAGAGCATTGTCAGAGGTGGTTCTTCAGAATCTGTCTTGAATGACAGAGCACTCCTTGAGTCGAATAACCTTCTTCACATTCATCAACATTGCCATGAAAACAGGGAGCATGTTCATCAGCATCTACCTTTGGAGCCGCATAACTGAAATATCCTGTATGATGTTAATATATATGATATTTAGGGACTTCATAGGAAACAGATTTCAAATGCATTAAGGATTGTTGGATGCCGGTAGGCAAAATGGTAATGATGCTTTTGCCGCCATTGAGTCAGTTATATCTTGGGAAGCGTGCCTCCGTTCCGGCGATATGTGGGTTGAGGGATCACGCCATTTTACGCATCTCAAGAGTAGTGATATGGCGAAGGATACCTCATTACTCCTGACAGCAATTCTGGCAGACGCGATAAATCTTGGACTGACTAAAATGGCAGAATCCTGTCCAGGCATGACATACGCAAAGCTCTCCTGGTTGCAAGCTTGGCAAATCAGAGATGAAACATACTCCGGCAGTTCTTCCCGAACTGGTCAATGCTCAACTCCAGCATCCGTTTGCACAAAACTGGGGTGACGGGACAACATCATCATCGGATGGGCAGCGATTCAAGGCTGGTAACCATGGAGAAAGTATCAGTCACGTCAATCTGAAGTATGGCACAGAACCAGGGCGGATGTTTTACACCCATATCTCTGATCAATACGCCCCCTTCAACATCAAGGGTATCAATGTCGGTGTTCGCGATTCCACCTATGTCCTTGATGGTCTGCTATAGCTTGCAAGAAAAGCATTATCTTTTTGCTGGAATGTCTGTCCATTTCGCGAGATTGTGTTGGTGACTTCAACGATTAAAAACCTCTCATCCATTCATAACAGGTGAAAAATTATGATAGCAAGAACAATACTGAAAGTTGCATCCCAGATTCCATGGGATAAGGTGATTGAGCTTGCACCTTCAGTTGCTGAGAGGGCAGGAACGCTTTGGAATAGCATTAAAAGTAAAAATAAGCGTCAGCCTGTTGAGGAGAGAGGTGTGTATGCCGTCTATAGCACAGAGTTGTCGGAGAGTGATATCCTCAAAGCTCGATTGGATAGATTGGAAGAGAGAGTGGCGAGCTTGGAGGAGGAAATTCAGGCATCGTCTGGATTGCTCAAAACATTAGCAGAACAGAATACGTCATTGGTGCAACGGATTGAGCTGAATAGAGTCCGTCTTATTCGTCAATCGCTCCTTTTTGCCGGAGTTGGTGCGGTATTGGCAGGAATGATAGTGTATCTTTTTATTCGGTAATTATTGCCTGATTATGGATTGACTTCCTATGAACCGACTCGTCAATGAAAAAAGCCCCTATCTGCTGCAACATGCCAGCAATCCAGTCGAGTGGTTTGCATGGGGTGAAGAGGCTTTTGCACAAGCAGCGGCTGCGGATCTTCCTATATTTCTCTCTGTAGGCTACGCCACCTGCCACTGGTGCCATGTTATGGAGCGGGAATCGTTTGAAAATGAGGAGATTGCCGCACTGCTGAACTGCCATTTTATCGCAATAAAGGTTGATCGCGAAGAGTTGCCCGATCTTGATCGCCTCTACATGAACTACGTTCAGTCAACCACCGGCAGTGGGGGATGGCCAATGTCGGTTTGGCTTACGCCTGATCGCAAGCCGTTTTATGGCGGCACCTACTTTCCGCCCAACGATCACTACGGCATCACTGGATTTACAACCATTCTCAACTCCATTGCACACCTCTGGCACAACGATCGTGAAAAAATCATCCATGCCTCCCGCAATTTTATCCATGCTGTTGATGAGCTGTCACAATTACGCCCAGCCGATTTACCTCCCGATGATGAGGCGCAGCAGCGCTGTTTCGAGTGGCTGGCAGCAATGTACGATCCCCACTACGGAGGCTTTGGTGGTGCACCAAAATTCCCGCGTCCAGTGCTGCTGAACTTTCTTTTCAACAACGCTTATTATACCGGTAACACGCAGGCGCAGTCTATGGCGCTCCACACACTTCGCCAGATGGCGAATGGTGGTATTCACGACCATCTTGGTGTCGCGGGCAAAGGTGGCGGTGGTTTTGCGCGTTATGCAACCGACGATCGCTGGCATGTACCTCATTTTGAAAAAATGCTTTACGATAACGCTCAGCTTGCCATCTCCTCTCTCGAAGCATTTCAGTGCAGCGGTGATGCTTTGTTCAAAAGAGTAGCGGAAGACATTTTCAACTACGTGCTTTGCGATATGACCTCGCCTGAAGGTGGCTTTTATTCAGCGGAAGATGCCGATAGCCTCGATGCGGCATCCGGTGAGAAAAAGGAGGGTGCATTCTACCTCTGGAGCGCTGAGGAGATGCGTCACACTCTTGGCGATGCTCGGCTTGCAGCGATCTTCTCCATTTTCTCCTTCATCTATGGCGTAACAGAAGATGGTAATGTTCAGCACGACCCGCACGGCGAGTTTATCGGCAAAAATATACTCATGCAGCAGGCAAGTGTGGAGGAAGCAGCAGTGCATTTTAGCGTCACCGTTGCAGAAATTACCGCAGCGCTTAATGAAGCTCGCACTCGCCTTTACGACGTGCGCAGCAAGAGAGCACGTCCATTTCTGGATGATAAAATACTCACGGCGTGGAATGGCTTGATGATTTCCGCTTTTGCCAAGGGCTATCGTGTTTTGCATCATCCAACCTATCTGGCGGCTGCAAAAAAAGCGGTAGCGTTTATTCTGGAGAATCTCTACGATTCCAATCAAGGTCGCCTCTTGCGCCGCTATCGTGATGGAAATGCTGCTATTGTTGGCAAGGCTGAGGATTATGCCTTTTTTGTGCAAGCGCTGCTCGATTTGTATGAGGCCTCGTTTGATGCTGCTTATCTCAAAACAGCAATTGAACTTATGGAGCTTCAGAACAGCCTCTTTTATGATAATAAAGGCGATAACACGCAAGGCGGCTATTTCAGTACAGCTTTTGACGATAACACGGTGCCGATGCGGCTCAAGGAGAATTACGATGGTGCAGAGCCGTCGGCAAACTCTATCAGTGTGCTCAATCTCTTGCGCTTGGCAGAGATGACCGGCAACGAAGCGTTTGCCCGCCAGGCAGAAGAGAGTATGGCCTGTTTTGCGGCAATCCTTGTTGAAAGCCCTCAAACATTGCCGCAACTTCTTGTGGCGCTGAACCTCGCCCGTAAACGCCGATGCAGAATAACGTTTGCCGGGGAGTTGCACACGCCTGGCATGGCAGCACTGCGTGCTCTTGTGGATGCGCGGTATCTGCCTGATACAATCACGATCCATGCCTCAACAGCGTTGACGTTATTGCAGCATACACCAGCAATGCCGGGGCCTGAGGTCGTGCGCCCGCAAGCAATGCTCTGCATCAACAATACCTGCCAACTGCCTGTTCAAGAACCCGCAAGGCTTGCCGAAATGCTCGACAGGATGCAGCAACCACCCTCTCCAGACATGGCATGACAACCTTTCAGAGCGAAATCATCATCAATGCACCTGCTGCCAAAGTGTGGCAGCTTCTCACCGATTTTTCAAGCTATGCAGCATGGAATCCCTTTCTCGTTACCATTAAAGGAGA
Source organism: uncultured Chlorobiaceae bacterium (assembly GCA_903874585.1). GTDB lineage: Bacteria > Bacteroidota > Chlorobiia > Chlorobiales > Chlorobiaceae > Chlorobium. The sequence goes on from CAIQSY010000222.1 coordinate 11,686, forward strand.
TGCCGTTGCTGGGGGGCCATTAACCATTACAGCCAAACTCTCTCGGTTACCATCACTTACTTTTGATGCAACCATTAGAATGTGCGAATCTCCGACCAAGCTTGGCTGGGATGCAATTTTTCTGAAAGGCGTGTTTGAAGCATTTCACCATTTTGCAATAGATGATATAAAGGGAGCAGGGGAGTGCCAATGCCGTTTTATCCATACCGAAGAGTTCAGCGGCATTTTCAGCAATCTTGTGCTGTTCGTGCTGGAATCAAAATTCAAGCAAGGATATGGGGCGATGAATGAAGCGCTGAAGAGAATGGCAGAGAAGTGAAGTGTTTGCATCCAGCACTGGTCATCGAGTAGCGCAAAGCGAGTATCGAAATGTGAGTTGTTCCCATATAGCACCGGTCATCGAGTAGCGCAAAGCGAGTATCGAGATGACATTACTTCAGCCCTTCTGCAATTGCTTTTGCAAATCCTGGAGCGTCGAATGATGCGGGAATAATGTCGGTATGAACGCCAAGTTTTTCAAGTGCAGCGG